>JBDRZP010000032.1 GCA_039804025.1 candidate division WOR-3 bacterium | reverse complement strand
ATATCAGTATATTCATCACCATCTATATTTCCCACCGCAACTGAATAAGCACTACCACCTGAAGGGAACTGATAAGGTGTTACAATTCTGAATTTACCTTTTCCAAAACCTGTTTTTGAAGTATCAGTTGCAATCACAAGATACCTTGATCCGCCAGACTGAACTGTGATAACTCGTATAGTATCATCGGATGAGCCTTTGAAATTTTTTCCTACGGTAACTTCTCTTGTTAGATTTGCTGTGGCTCCTTGCCAGATTCTGTTTGTATCAATGGTTGGGGCAGGAATTTTATAATCCATTATATTTGGTGTTAAAACATAGAGCTCCGGTTTAGCCTCTTCCTTTGCATGGACAGGAAAATTTAAGAAAAATATACTTACCACTAACACCACATTTTTTATTTTTTTGTACATATTTACCTCCTTTTTTAATAAAAAATTTTAAAATAAAAAAAATAAATAATTCAATTTTAAAAAAAATTTTAAAATAAAAAAATAAATAAATCAATCCGATTTATATTTTTCAAAAAATTTTTCCTTAAACTCATAAAACCTATCCTCCTTTATGCTTTCTCTTATTTTTCTCATCAAATTTATGTAAAAGTAGACAGAGTGATAGGAAGCAAGGTAAAGCCCGAGATACTCTTCAGCATTAAAAAGATGTCTTATATAGGCTCTTGAAAAATTTCTGCAAACAAAACAATCACACTCTGGATCCAAAGGTCTATCATCATTTAAATAAATTGAATTTTTGATTCTTATTTTCCCTTCAGAAGTAAATACAAGACCTGTTCTTGCATTTCTCGTTGGAAGAACACAATCAAAAAGATCTATACCATTTTCAACACAGAAAAAAATATCTTCGGGATAGCCAACCCCCATAATGTATCTTGGTTTTTCTTCAGGAAACATATTTATTATTTCTTTAATTACTTCTTCCCTTACTTCTTTTGGCTCACCAACTGCAAGACCTCCAATAGCATAACCATCAAAATCAAATTCAAGAAGTTTCTCAATCCCCTTTTTTCTTAAATCAATGTATGTTGAACCCTGGGAAATTCCAAATATATAAGGTCTATTTAATAAATCCTTTGTTTTATTTTTAAAATATTCTAAACTTTTTTCAGCCCACTTAAGAGTTAAACTCAAAGATTTTTCAGCATAGGATTTTTCAGAAGGATAAGAAGGACATTCATCAAGAACCATAATAATATCCGAACCAAGTTTTAACTGTATATCAATTACTTTGTAAGGAGTAAACAAAACCCTTTTACCATCAATATGAGATTTAAACTCAACTCCCTCTTCATTTATCCTTCTTAAATCAGATAGAGAAAAAACTTGAAAACCGCCAGAATCAGTCAAAATTGAACCATAAAAACCCATAAACTTATGAAGACCTCCAAATTTTTCAATTAAATCTTCCCCCGGTCTTAAATGAAGATGGTATGTATTTGAAACTATTATTTCAACCCCCATTTCCTTTAAATCCCTTGGAGAAAGTGTTTTAACTGTTCCTTGAGAAGCAACTGGCATGAAATTTGGCAAATTTACTTCACCATGAATAGTTTTTAAAACCGAAACTCTTGCTTTGTTTTCTTTTGATTTTTTTATTATTTTAAACATTATAATTAAATTTTATGAAAGGAATAACCCATTTTACATTCGGACTCGCCCTATCCACCTTTTTCCCTGATCTTCTAAAATCAGCAGCTGATAAAGGCACTCTTGACCTTGTCTGGGGAGGGATAGGTGGATATTTACCTGATTTTTTAGATTTTAAAATATATAGATTCTTAGAAAAATGGGATTTTGAATTTGAGCCAGATCCTGAAGGAAAGGATCCTGAAGAAATTATAAACATTTTTGAAAAGGCATTAAAAACTGCATGGGAAGAAAAAAGGGAAGTAAGAATAAAACTTCATACCCTTTTAATAGGTCCTGATTTATGGAGAAGATACGGAATAATTCTTGATGAGGAAAATAAAAGAATAACAGCCTATTATGGTCCAAAGGTAAATACATCACAGATACCTGTACCCTTAGAGCAGGAAGAAAGAAGAGAAAAATCAAAAGAATTTGAAATTCCATTTGAATATAAATATAGAGAAATAACCGTGGATATCTTCTCTGGACCCTCAATTGCTTTTATACCAGAAGATGATAAAATAAAAATAGTATTTATACCTTGGCACAGGGAATGGACTCACGGGTTTTTACCAGCTACTCTTTTTTCTTTTTTACTCGGTCTCTTTTTATATCTTATTAAAAGCCCTTTTTACATTCAAAACTCCTTGATTTTTTTTATAGGATTTATGTCTCATGGATTTCTCGATCAATTGGGTTATATGGGAGTTAATTTTTTCTGGCCTTTTACAAAAAAAAGAATACCCGGTTTTGGTTTGGCAGAATCAATCAATCCCATGATAAATTTCATAACAATCTGGTTTTCTGTCTCTCTTATTATTTTTAACATTATAAGATTTACACCTTCAGAAAGTTATAGTGTAAACCCTTACATTTTCTTTTTAATTTCAGGAGTTTTAATTCCTTTTTCTCTTTTATTGTTATCAAAACTTTATGCTCAGAGAAAGGGTATAATCTTTAATGAAGAAGAGGAGGACGAAAACCCCTTTAAAAACTTTTAATTTTTTTAGAGTTCTTCCAAACCCTTTTTTAATCTTTCAATACCTTCATCAATTTCCTCATAGGTTATAGTAAGGGGAGGTGTTATTCTGACTGTCATTAGATGAGTTTCCTTTGTTATTATTCCATGCTTTAAAAGTATTTCAGCTAATTTTTTACCCGTTCCATATTCCTTATTTATTTCTAAACCTATAAGAAGACCCTTTCCCCTTATTTCTTTTATTTTTCTGGAATCAATTTCCTTTAATTTTTTCATTAAATATTCTCCTTTTTCTCTTGCTTGTTCCGGGAGTTTTTCCCTTTCCATTTCAAGAATTGATTCAATTCCAATCACACAGGCAAGAGGATTTCCCCCAAAAGTGCTTCCATGAGATCCAGGATCCATAAGAGATAGAATTTCTCTTTTTCCAGCAACTGCTGAAACCGGCATAATCCCACCTCCTATTGCTTTTCCAATCGTTATCAAGTCAGGTTTTATATCTTCCCACATATAGGCAAAAGGCTTACCAGTTCTACCCATACCTGTTTGAATTTCATCAAGAATCATGAGTATATTTTCCTCATCGCACAGTTTCCTAACATCTTTCAAAAAACCATCATAGGGCAAATAAACTCCACCTTCTGCCTGTATGGGTTCAAATAAGACTGCAACTGTATTTTTTGTAATTTTCTTTTTTAATTCTTTTAAATCACCAAATTTTACAACTTTAAATCCAGGGGTAAAAGGTCCAAAACCATCTCTATACTCTTCATTTGTTGAAAAACTTATTACTGTTATTGTTCTTCCATGAAAGTTTCTCTCCATTACTATTATCTCAGCCTTATCTTTTGGAACTTTTTTAATTCTATAACCCCATCTACGTGCTGTCTTTAGCGCAGTTTCAACTGCTTCAGCACCAGTATTCATAGGCAAAACCATCTCCATACCTGAATATTCAGCAAGAACCTTAGCAAATAGAACAAGCTCAGGATATATAACATGCCTGCCTGTTAAAGTGAGTCTTTCCATCTGTTTTTTAGCTCTTTCAATTATTCTTCTATTGAGATGCCCATGTGAGAGTGCTGAATAACAACCTATAAAATCAAGATATTCCTTTCCATCTATATCATAGACTCTTGAACCAGAGCCCCTTTTAATCCATACAGGAAAAGGTCTATAATTAGGGGCAAGATGATTTTCTTTCATATTTTCAAGTTCTTCCTTAGTAAGTGAATCTAAAAATAATTCTATTTCAGTGTTTAAAAGTTTTTGAATCATTTTAAAAAATTTTTTTGATTTAAGGAATTGAACCTTTGAATTTATGTAAGGAATACTTTAAAATTAATTATAAAGATTTAAAGATTAATTATAAGGTAAAAAAAATGAATTTTGAAATAATATACGTAGACGAACTCACGGGATTAAAAAATCGCAGATTTCTTCTTGAAAAAGGCGAAGAAGTTTTAAAAAACTTTAAAGAGGGGAATTTTATTATTTTTGATCTTGATAACTTTAAAGAAATAAATGATAAGTTTGGGCATTTAAAAGGAGATGAGGTTCTAAAAGGTATATCAAAATGTTTATACGTTGTATTTGAGGGAGAAGGTAATGAACTGTTAAGATATGCAGGTGATGAATTTATTATTATAACAAAAATAAAAGATAGAAGCACTATAGAAGAAAAATGTAAGAAACTTTTGGAAGCAATTAGAAATTACCCTTATGGAATGGATTCATCATTAGAAAAAATTAAGTTGGGAGCAAGTATGGGAATTTCTACTTTTCCTGAGGATGGGTTTTCTATTAATGAATTATTTGAAAAATCTGATTCAGCACTATATTACGGTAAAAAAAGGGGAAAATTTCAGTACAGGTTTTATTCAGAAGTAGAAGAAGAAATAAAAAAAGAAAAATTTCTAAAAGAAAAAGGGACACCTGAAAAGATTGTTGATAGAGAAAAAGAAATTGAAATACTTAAGGAGTTTATAAAGAAAAAAGAAAAACCCATACATTTAAAAGGGTTTCATGGAATAGGAAAAACAAGATTAATTTCTTTTTTTATTAATGAACTTCTAAAAGAAGGTAAAAAATTTATAAATATAACATTTAAATTCGATCTTAAAGATGTTCCCTTCTCTTCCCTTTGTGAATACTATGGTAAAAGGTTTGAAGATATTCCATTTATAATAAAAGAAAAAATTGAAAAAGGCGAGATTGATTTTATTATCCTTGACGATGTTGACTATATTGATAAATACTCAAAGGAGCTTTTTAAAGTAATATCAAAGGATTTTCCCTCAATTCTTTCAGCTGGAACAGATTCTGTGGAATGGGAAAATGTAGAAATAGAATTACAACCTCTTACAAAGGAAGTGCTAAAAGAATATATAAAAAAAATAATTCCTGAATTAGAAACACGAGAGGATTTTGTTGAATGGATATCTAAAATATCTAAGGGAGTACCCTATTTAATTGAAGAATGTATAAGGTATTCAATTTTTAATAACATTATTAGTGTAAAGGGCTCCAGATTTATTTTGAATGAACTACCACAAAAAAAACCTGAAAGTATTAATGAAATTTATTATGAAAAAATAAAATCTCTTGATAGAGAATTAAAAAACTTTATAGCATCTCTTTCAGTTCTTGGGAAATCTTTTAAAATAAATGTGGCTTCCAAGTATATAGGAATAAATCCAGGAAGATTCATAGATCTTGCAGACAAAGCAGTAAATCTTCATATTCTTGAACCCTCCGGCAGGGATTCCTATTCCTTTTTAAATGAAAATTTCAGATTGTTTATATATGAAAAACTATCAGATGATTCAAAAAGAAAGATGCATAAAAGGGTTATTGAAATATTTGAAAAAATAAAGGACATACCTGAAGAAGTTTTAATTGGAACCTTAGCATTCCACTCAAAACTTGCAGGAGAAACAAAAGAAGCAATGGAAGCTTCGCTTAAATTATCTCAACTTGCTAAACGGCTTGAAGAAAGAGAAGATATTAAAAAACTCCTTGAAAGAAGAAAAACTTTAAAAATAAAAGAAATACCAACAGCACCTCCTCCTACTTCAAGTGACTTCCCTTTCATAACGGAAAATATAATCTCTCTTTTTGGTGCACTTGAATCTTATAGAATTTATCCTGAAAATTCAAAAATTGTTTTCGATAACATTTTAAAACTTAAAAATAGTTTAAATAATCTTCTCAAAATAAGAAAATCTTTTACAATTTCAAACCATGAAGGAAATTTAATTGTCGACGGGGTTTTATTCCCGAACCAGAGGCTACTTGCAGCACAGAAAATAGTTGAACTTTTAAATGAATATGAAATTCAATCTATATCCTTTGTTTATGAAGTTGATGAAAAAGAACTCAAAACTTTACTTCAAATATTATCAAAAAAACCTTCTGAAGTAAAAAGCAAAGGAGGTATAGAAAATCTTGAAGAAATTGAAGAACTTAAAAATATATTTATAAATCAAAAGGTTTACATAGCCTTAGGAGAGGAGCTTGAAGCAATTAAAAAAATACCCCAGGATATAGATAAAAAAATAAAGGAAGTTTTGAATTTAATGAAAAATGTTCCTGATGGAAAGGAATGGATTTATAAACTGAAAGATTTAATAAGAGAACTTAAAAGTGAAGATTTAAAAAATTTATTTTATGAAATACCTGAAGATGAAAGAATTTTAAAAGAGTTTTCTAATCTTGAAGCAAAAGAAGCACTGAAAGTAAGGGAAACACTTGAAAATGAACTTATAAATGCAGAAAAAATGGGTAAAGTTGAAGAAGCTATAAAAATAAGAAAAATTATAAAATATATTCCCGAAAAGGAAAAACTGTTAAGTGAAGAAAAAATAAAAATATTAAACTACGAGAAAGAAGACTTATTAAAAGATGAGGTACAAAAAATTTTAAAGGAGGTTTTTGAAAGTTTAAGTATTGATGAAAGAAGAAAGATTTTAAAAAAAATAATAGAAAACCTTTCCGACCAAAGTGCTTTATTAAAAAGAAAAACACTTGAAATTATTGAAAAATATTTAGAATACGATAGTGATTACATTTTAAGAGAAATAACAAAATACATAAAAAAAGAAAAAGAAGAAGAATTTATAAAAAATTATTTAAAAATATTTATAAATAAAATAGAAGAAAAAATTGAAAAAGGAGAATTTGAAGAAATTCAGGATTTTGCTGAAATTGTTACAAAGACTAATTTTCCAGAAGTAGAAGAAAAATTTTTAAACAAATTAACCGAAAAATATTTAAGTCTGAAAAAAAGAGGTTTAAAAGAGGATTTAATAAGAATTAGGGTTCTTTTCAGAATTATAGAAGAGATCTCTATACCCTATTTACTTGAAAAAATTGAAAAAGAACCTCTTTTATCTCATCTTTTGAAAGAAATGTTTAAAGAGAAAATCAAAAGTTCCGAAGAATTCTTATACCAGGAATTAAAAAAAGAAATGCCTATTAAAACACTTGAAATATTTTTTGATACAGCTATTGAGGAAAATATTAAAATTGAATTAAACATTTTAAAAAGATTTCTTGAGCATAAATCAGATTCAATAAAATTAAAAGCTATAGAACTAATTATAATTGGATATAGGGATGAAGGAATTAAAATAATAGAAAATCTACTTGAAAAGGTAAATGAAACTCTTAAGAGAGAACTTATAAAACTTATAGGAAAATACAATTTAGAACCCCTTATAAAAATACTTATTAAATTTATAGAAAAAAAAGGTAAACTGCAACCTGAACCAGACCCGACTCTTGTTAGAGAAGTTATAAATTCCCTTTCAAATTTTAAAGAAAATTTTGAAATTGGAAATGCTTTTATTGAGGCTTTAAAACCAGAAAGCCCACTTTCACCTAAAAAATCAAAACCACCAGAAATAAAAATACTTATAATAAGAGCATTAAAAAATTTTGAACCCTTACCTGAATGGATAGAGGTTATTGAGAAATTAACAAATGATCCAAATGCATCAGTTAAAAGTTCAGCCAAACTTTTATTACAGGAATGGAAGAAGAAATTAGAGAAATAGAACACACTGCTGATATAGGTTTTATAGTGAAAGCAAAAGATATTGAATCTTTAATTAAAAAAATTTCCCTTATACTTTCAAATGTTATGGTTGATACAGAAACTATCGAGATTAAAGAAACAAAAAATTTTGAAATAAAAATTGAAGAAGAAGATTTTATTGTAATTGATGTTTTAAGAGAGCTTTTATACTTTTTTGATACAGAAGGTTTTATTTGGAAGGATGTAAAAGTAAATATTAAAGGAGATATTATATTACTTGAATTAAAAGGTGAAAAATTTGATAATAAAAAACATAAATTAAAGAAGGATGTAAAGGCAGTTACATATCATGATTACTATCTTGAGAGAAAGGAGAATTTCTACGAGACAAGATTTATTCTTGATATTTAATTTCTTTATAATAGATAGATGAAAGAAATTCTTGAAATAAAGGAAAAATTTATTAATGTAAAAAAAGAACTTGCAAAAAGTATAATAGGCCAGGAAGAGGTAATAGACAAAATTTTAATAACTTTAATTGCAAGGGGTCATGCACTCATAGTTGGGGTTCCAGGACTTGCAAAAACAATGATAGTTAAAAATTTAGCTTCACTACTTGACCTTGATTTTAAAAGAGTTCAGTTTACACCTGATCTTATGCCCTCTGATATCACGGGAACAGAAATGATATATGAAAATCCTGAAACAAAGACAAGAGAATTTAAATTTGTAAAGGGTCCAATATTTACAAACTGTCTACTTGCCGATGAGATAAATAGAACCCCACCCAAAACTCAATCTGCTCTTCTTGAAGCAATGCAGGAAAAAAGAGTTACTGTTGCAGGAACAACTTATAAACTGGATGAGCCTTTTTTTGTTCTTGCAACACAGAACCCAATAGAACAGGAGGGGACTTATCCCCTTCCTGAAGCACAACTTGATAGATTTATGCTTGAAATAAGGATAAATTATCCATCTGAGGAAGAAGAAATAAAAATAGCAAAACTTGTAGAAAAAGAAGAGATAAAATATGAAAAAATACTTACAAAAAAAGAAATAATTGAAATTCAAAATATGGCAAAAAAAATTCCTGTTCCTGATTTTATATTGAAATATGCTGTAAGACTTGTAAGAGAAACAAGACCTGAAACAAGTGAAATAGATTTTATAAAAAGGTATGTGAGATATGGTGCTGGACCAAGGGCTTCCCAATTTTTAATTATCGGTGCTAAAGCAAGAGCAATTTTAAAGGGAACCCCGTCTGTTGAGATTGAGGATATAAATTACCTTCTTGAACCTGTTTTAAGGCATAGAATAATTTTAAACTTTTATGCAGAGGCTGATAATATTAAAGTTGAGGATATAATCAACAAAATAAGAGAACATGTAAAGTGGGAAAAATATGTTAGTGTTTAATCTGTTAATTTTTTCTTTAATTTACCTTTCAAAATACGAAGGTATTATAAATCCACCGGGTGCTGAATTTGTTGTTAAGAGTATAGAAAAAGCAGAAAAAGAAGAAGCAGATATTTATATTTTACAACTTGATACTCCAGGTGGTCTTGACGAATCAATGAGAATAATAATAAAGAAAATATTTGATAGTAAAATTCCTGTATGTGTTTATGTTTTTCCCCCTGGTGCAAGGGCTGCATCTGCTGGTGCCTTTATTACAATAGCTGCACACATTGCAGCAATGTCACCTGGAACTAATATAGGTGCAGCCCATCCTGTTTCCATTCAAGGTCAAATGGATTCTATAATGATAAAAAAGGTTGTAAATGATGCTGTTTCCTATATTAAAAGTATAGGCTCAAAGAGGAATAGGAATATAGAAATTCTTGAAAATATGGTTAAAAAATCACTCTCCATTACAGCAGAAGAGGCACTCAATAAAAAAGTAATAGATATTGTTGCAGAATCAATTGACTCCCTCCTTAAAAAAATTGAGGGTTTTGAAGTTGAAATCGGTGGTTTAAAAAAGAAAATAGAATTAAAAGATAAAGAAATCAAAAAAGTTGATATGGGGTTAAGAGAAAGAATTTTAATGATAATATCCAACCCAACTGTAGCCTATATACTTTTAATACTTGGTTTTTATGGACTCTTTTTTGAAATTACACACCCTGGAGCAATTTTCCCTGGTGTTATAGGAGCAATATGCCTTATTTTAGCCTTTTATTCTTTCCAGACTTTACCTGTTAATTATGCAGGTGTTCTTTTAATTCTTCTTTCAATGATTTTATTTTTACTTGAAATAAAGGTTCAATCCCACGGAATTTTAGGAGCAGGAGGTGTTTTATCCTTGTTACTTGGTTCTCTTTTACTTTTTCAAACTGATATTCCCTTTTTAAAAATTTCAAAATTTGCAATAATTACTGTTATAATAACAACAATCCTCTTTTTCTTCTTCGTTATTCTTAAAGCAGTTCAGGCTCAGAGAAAAAAAACTGTTACAGGGAAAGAGGGTATGATAGGAGAAAAGGGTAAAGCTAAAAGCAATATAACAAAGGGAAAGGAAGGACTTGTATTTATTCACGGTGAGATATGGAAAGCAATAGCAGAAGAGGATATTTTAAAGGATGAGGAAATAGTTGTTGTGGGATTTGATGGGCTAAAACTCATAGTTAGACCATTAAAGAAAGAATAAAAAAAGTTTTAAATGGGTTCTATCCCCTTTTAAAAAATTTAAGGAAAGTTATGATTTACATTTATATTTTAGTTTTAGTTTTTTTTCTTATTGCTTCAATGATAAGAATCTTAAGGGAATATGAAAGGGGAGTTATCTTCAGACTTGGAAAATTTCATGCTGTTAAAGGTCCAGGACTTATAATTTTAATTCCTGTGATTGATAAAATGGTGAAAGTTTCACTTAGAACAATCACCATGGATGTTCCCCCTCAGGATGTCATAACAAAGGATAATGTCTCTGTCAAAGTGAATGCAGTAGTTTACTTTAGGGTTGTTGAACCTGCAAAGGCAATAATTGAAGTTGAGGATTACCTTTATGCAACAAGCCAGTTAGCTCAAACTACTCTAAGAAGTGTGTGTGGTCAGGCAGAGCTTGATGAACTTCTCGCTGAAAGAGAAAAAATAAATTTAAGACTTCAACAGATAATTGATGAACATACAGACCCTTGGGGAATAAAAGTTTCAATGGTTGAAGTAAAGCATATAGATTTACCTCAGGAAATGCAGAGAGCAATGGCAAGACAGGCTGAAGCTGAAAGGGAAAGAAGAGCAAAAATAATCTCTGCTGAAGGAGAATTCCAGGCTGCACAGAAACTTATAGATGCTGCAAGAAAGATAGAAGAAAGCCCTGTTGCAATTCAGCTCAGATTTTTGCAGACCCTTACAGAAATAGCAACAGAAAAGGCATCAACAATTGTGCTCCCAATACCCCTTGACCTTTTAAAACCTTTTTTAAAGAAGGAGTAAATTAAAAAAATTTGACTGGAAAAATCCTTTTTGTTGAAACAGAAAAACAGATTAAAAATTTCTTTTTTTTAACTGACATTAATTCTACCTTCGAGTTAAATCCTTTGTTTGAAAAAATTATAAAATATTATAATCCAGCTATTGTTGTAAGAAAGGAGCTTATTTTTAAATTAAAAAAATATACTTCCAATGTATATAATTCTATTGAAATAAAAGAAAATTCATTTGTTTTTGACGCCCTTTTTATACCTTTTAAAATAACTGATTTAAAAAAAGAAGCACTCCTTGAGAATAATGGGGAAATTGTAGGTGCATTTATAAAAAGTGGAGTAATAAATGCACCTTTTGATTTTGAAAAATATAAAAATTTAGATGTAAAAAATGTGGAAGGGATATATATAGATAGTTTCTATGAACTTCCCTATTTGATACCCGAAATTGTTGAAATGGTTTTAAAATTTGATAAAGGTTTTAAAAAAATTAAAAAGAATCTCTATTTAAAAAAAGGGGAAATAAAGAAGGGAGTTTTTATAGATACAGAAGAAGGTCCAATCATAATTGAGGAAATAAAAAGTATATTACCACCTGTTACACTTAAAGGTCCCCTATATATAGGAAAGGATGTTCATCTAAATAGAAGTTTTATAAAAAATTCCTTTCTGAAGGATGTTTTAAGACTGGGAGGGGAAATTGATTCATCAATTTTTTATGGATTTTCAAACAAAGCTCATGAAGGATATGTTGGTCACTCTGTTATTGGAAAATGGGTTAATCTTGGTGCACTCACTACAACAAGTGATTTAAAAAATACATATTCTGAAATAAGAGTAAATATAAGAGAAGACCAAAAGATTAATACTAAAAAAATTAAACTTGGCTCTTTCATAGGTGACCATGTGCAAACAGGGATAGGCACTTTATTATCAACAGGAACAGTTATAATGCCCTTCTGTAACCTTTACGGGGGCTTAAACTTTAAGGGGTTCATAAAACCTTTTACTTGGTGGGGAGATGATATAAGAACAGAATATAACTTACAAAAGGCAATTGAAGTTGCAGGTAAAATGATGGATAGAAGAAATATAAAAATGGAAGAAGAATATGTTGAACTTATTAAAAATATGTACAGAAAATATAGACCATGATATTAAAGGATAATTCAAAAGAGATTGTAATTGAGGGGAAATTTATAAAAAAGGTTATTGAAAAAGGAAAAATTGAAGATAAAGAAGAAAGATTAATAATACCAGGATTTATTGATTCACATACCCACTTAATCCATGAAGGTCTTTCTTCTTTTTTTCCTAATTTATACGAAACTTCTTCCCTTGAAGAAGCAATTCAAAAGGTTCTTGAGTTTCATAGAAAAGATTTACCCTTTATTTTAGCACTTAACTTTGATGAATCAAAATGGAAAGTAAAAAAACTTCCAACAAAAAAAGACCTTGATAAAATTTCAAAGGATAAACCCGTTATTTTCAGAAGGATATGCGGACATCTCGCGGTTACCAATACAAAAGGTCTTGAAAAATTTAAGAATTTTAAAGGAGTTGAAAAAGAAACAGGGATAATGAGGGAATTTGTGCCATTAAGGATTTTTTCCTTACTACCAATACCTGAAGAAATCTTTTTAAATTCCCTTGAAATAGCAATTGAAAAGGCAATTAGAAATGGAATTACTACATGCCATGAAATGATAGGAAGAAAAGGATTTTATTATTTTCTTAAATTAAAGGAAAAAAATAAATTAAAAATCAGAATAAGGTATTACGCACCTTACAACTTAATTAAAGAAATTGAGAAAATAGGAATTTTAAGGGGATTCGGAGATGAGTATTTTAAATTCTGTGGAATTAAAATTTTTACTGATGGTTCCATAGGTTCAAAAAAAGCAAAGTTAAGTTTTAATTACAGGGGTGATAGAAAAATGGGTCAGATGTTAATTTCAAAAAAAGAATTTCAAAAAATACTAAAAATATGTGAGGACAAAAACTTACAACTTGCAATCCATGCAATTGGTGATAGAGCTATAAAAAATGTTATCAATTGGAGTAAAGAAATTATTAAAAGAACAGATTTAAGACACAGAATAGAACATGCAGAGATGATTGATGATAAAAGTTTAGATGAAATAAAAGAAATGGGATTTACCCTTTCAATTCAACCCAATTTTATAAAAAACTGGCAGTTTGAAGGGGGAATGTATGAGGAAAGATTGGGTAAAGAGTGGATTTATAAAATGAATCCTATAAAAACAATAATTGAAAAGGGAATAAAAGTTGGATTTGGTTCAGACTGTATGCCCCTTTCACCCCTTTACGGAATTGAAGGTGCTATTAGTCATCCTTCTGAAAAAGAAAGAATTGATTTTTATGAGGCTTTAAAAATTTATTCGCAAGGTAGCGCCTTTTTATCCTATGATGAAAATAACTTAGGTGAAATAAAAGAAAATTACTTTGCTGATATTGTTATTTTAAAGAACAAAAAAATTGAAAAAGTTATAATAGATGGAGAAATTAAATTTTCTCAAACTGACTGATTATGATAGGTAAATCAGCATAGGTTAGAGGTTTGAAATATATGGGAACACCAAGTTTTTTAATCTTTTTCTCTATTTCTTCATCTGCTATAAAGCCTGTAATAAATGAAACTTTATCTTGATATTCAGGATATTTACTTATCAATTCTTCATAAAGTTCATCTCCCCTTTTTAAGGGCATATAAAAATCAAGAATAATAAAATCGTATTTATAGTTATTTACAAAATCAAAAAAATTCAAAGGATTTTGAACTATATCAACCTTATGTCCTAAAGCCTCAAACCCTGCTTTTAAGAATTCCAGAACAATTTTTTCATCATCACATATAAGTATTCTGTAGGATTTTTTATTAAATTCTTTTTCACGATACTGAACCTGAATGGGTTTTTTTTCAAATTCTTTAAACTTGATTTTAAAAACAGTTCCTTTTCCAACTTGAGAATCAAAGGAAATTTCTCCTTCATGGTCCTCAACTATCTTTTTAACAAGCGTAAGACCAAGCCCTGTACCTTTCCCTGGTCTTTTTGTGGTAAAAAAGGGTAAAAATATTTCATTTTTCAATTCAGGTGGTATTCCTTTTCCTGTATCTTCAACTTCAACAAAAATATCTTCACCTTCTTTATATGTTCTTATCCATATATTACCCTTTTCACCTTTTTCTACAATGGCATCCCTTGAATTCAAAAGCAGGTTCAAAATTACCTGTTGGAAAAGATTTTTATTTCCATAAATGTACAGAAAATCATCATTAGGAATAAACTCAAGTTTAATACCTTCCTTTTCTATAAAAACACTCATAAAACTCAAAATTTCCCTTATTGATTCATTTATTTCAAAGATATTCTTCTCTTTATCTTTCAGTCCTTCTCTTGCAAAGCTTAATATAGACCTTATAATTTGAGAACTTCTCTCTGCTGCTTTTTTAATATTTATTGCATACTCACGAATTTTCTCTGGAATACTCTCTTCGATGGAGATTAATTCAGAAAGTCCTGAAATTGCTGAAATGGGATTATTAATTTCATGGGCAAAAGCAGAAACCATTTCTCCAAGAAAAACCATCCTTGATGTCATTTCAAGTGTTTTTTGATTTTCTAATACATCTGTTATATCCTGTAAGGTACATATTATTTTCTCAACTTTATCATTTTTCATCACTGGATAATGAACAATTTCAAAATATCTCTTTGTTTCCCAGTCATAATAATTTTTTTTAATAACCCTTTTTTCCCTTAATACTTCTTCAAGTAAACAGAAAGAAGGGATATCACCACCATGTGCCAACTCATAATATTTTTTTGTTTTAATTGAGGAGGTTTTAAGTAAAGAAAGTGTTTTTTTATTAGCAAAAATTAAATTAAAGTTTGTATCAATTATAAATACAGGAAAAGGTAAAGTATTTAAAACTAAATTCATTAAATTATAATTTTCGACTTCTTTGTTATAAGAAACCATAAATTTAAAAACTTTCTCAAGAAAATTAACAAAAATCTTTAAATCTTTTCTTTTCCTATCATAATCAGGATCTCTTTTAAGGTATATTTCAACAATTCCATTTTTTGATTTTATAACTTTATATTCAGGATATATAAAAGGGACTTCAAAAGAAAAACCCTTTAGTTTTACCTTAATACCCATATTTTCCTTATTTAGAAAATCGGAAACAAGTTCAAGAAATTCTTTCCATTTTGAAACTTCTGTGAATTTATTCAAGAAAGAAGAAAGTAAATTTGACATAAATTTTATTTTTTTATTTATAACTTTAAAAATCTCAAATTTCAAATTTTTTAAAAATGTGAAAAAAAATTGAAATAGTAAAAAAAATTTTACACAAATTCAGAAGATAAAAATTTAAAAATAATTGTAGCACAGCAATTTTTTAAAAATTATTTTCTGGAATAAAAATTGCAAAATTTAAAACTCAAAAGGAGGATTAAAAATGAACTTAGTGACTTTATTAATAAGTTTAGTTCTCTCTATAAACTTCAGGGATTTAGAAGAGGTTTATGGTGTTCTTCCTGTTAAGAAGGATCTTCCCTTTTATATGGGTAAGATTTATATTGGTGATGATTATATTTATGAAATTGAAAGTTTTAAATTCACTGATTCTTTGATAATCAAAGATACATTCCCTTTGTTCAATGGTCCTTTTCCCCTATCAAAAGATAAAAAAATTCTTCCAAGAATAGAAAATTATCCTGTTTTTGATATAAAGATTGAAAGGGAAGGAAAGAAATCCTATATTTCTCTTTTATTATACCCTTACAAATTTTTAAATGGTAAAATAATAAAATACACTTCTTTTAGAATTTATGTCATTAAAAAATCACCGGTTAATATTAAAAGCATCCCTTCTTTTCCAGAAAAATTTGAGTGTATTTTAATTACAAAAAAACATAACTTTAATATTTTAAAGGAATATGTTAAATTCAGAGAAAAATTTGGTTACAGAATTTTAACTTTTGATGTTGATTCTATTATAGAAAATACTGAAGGTTACGATGATCCTGAAAAAATTAGAAATTTCATAAAATCCATGTATTTAAGACATGGTATTGAATATGTTTTCATAGTCGGCGATGTAAATGATGTTCCAATTAGATATGCTTATGAAAATTCTTTCTGGGAGCCAGGATATGTTCCTACAACCCTTTATTATGCTGACCTGAATGGTTCCTGGGATGGTGACAAAGATAAAATTTATGGTGAAAGAGATTCAGATAGTGTTGATGCATACCCTGATATAATTGTTGGGTGGCTTCCAACTTCAAATCCCGATATTATATTAAATTACATAGAAAAACTAAAAAAAATTGAAACTCCTGAAATTGTAGAGTTTTCGGGTGGGAATTTCCTTTTTGCAGCTTCTTCAATTGTAAGTTCAAATGATGGTTATGGCCCAAGAGTCCTTGAATGGATTGAAGATAACGCGTTTACTGATACTCAGAGTATTTATAAACTTTATTATCCTGATTCTGGGAGTTATTCTGGAAATGTATGGAATGGCGATGAAGAATTAAACAAAATTACCCTCTCAAATAACTTAAATACAGGGAAATATATCACCATGATTCATTATGATCATGGAGCATATACCCTTTTAGGTGCAGGATGGTTGAATGGTCAGATTTTTAATACCTTTACTATAAATAATTTAAATTCTCAAACTCCCTTTTTCTTTTTAAGTCCCTCTTGTGCTATTGGAGCTTTTGATCAGGAAAGTATTGTAGAAGAATGGCTTGAAAATCCCCTTGGTCCTTTAGTTGCTATTGTTAATACAAGAACAGGATGGACTTCCCAGGATTATCAACTACTCTCTATTTTACAGGCACTTATTAAAAATGGAGCTGAAAATATAGGAATTGCCTGGAAAAATGCAATGACAGGAGATCCTTATTTTAGAAAATCTCTTACTCTAATAGGAGACCCATTAACAAGAATATGGGTAAAAAAACCTGAAAGTTTAAGGGTAAGTTTTAAAAAAATTAATGAACAATTTGTTTTTAATGTAAAGGATAGATATGGCTCTAATATAAAAAATGTCAGGATAACAATTTACAACAGGAATTCAAGAATAATAGGTTATACAGATGAAACCGGTTTTGTTGAACTTCCTTTAATAAGAAATGGAAAAATTAAAATTTCAGCCTTTCATCCTGATTATTATCTATTTTATGACACACTTATTCAAAATGATATTGAAATTTTATCAATAGAATCACAGGAAAATCTAATAAAAGGGAATAATTTCTCTTTACTTCTAAAATTGAAAAATTCTGGTGATTCAACCCTTGAATCTGTTTCAATTAAAGCAAAAGATGTAAAGGGTTTATATTTAAGTCAGGATTCAGCTTTTATAGATGTTATAAACATAGGAGAAATTGTAAATACAAAATTCATTGAAGGTAAAATTTTAAGTGAAAATGCTTCCTTTGTTATTGAAATAAAATCAGAAAGACCCAATCTTTTCAAAAGAGAAATCGTAATTTTACCGGTTATAAATGATTCTTTTATTATTTTTGGTGCAAAATTTAAAAAATCTATAATTCCTGAAACCATTATTGATTCCCTTATTTTAGCAAACTTT
>JBDRZP010000031.1:16636-20648 GCA_039804025.1 candidate division WOR-3 bacterium | reverse complement strand
AGGAACTGTTTTCCTTTTAATAACTTGGCCATTATCAGGACGAATAAGAGAAATATCTATTGTCAATGCTTTTTTATAATCATTTATTTTAGGCCAAACCCTTAAACTATAAGGAGGATAATTTGTATAGCCTACTGAAGGGTCACCAACAAAGTATGCACCATAATAGGTATCTTCATCATCAATCATCCACTTTTTTATAAATTCTGTGACAAAAGTACACTCAGTTAAGGAAAATTCATCAGAGGCATCTAATGTTCCGTGACCATGACTTGCATAAATTACTGGATTAAACTGAGCAGAATTAAGTTTAACAAGATCTGTTCTCAATAGACCATCATCCTCTCCATCTATCAGATTTGACCCTCTATTTCCAGCAATCACACTCATACCCTCTATATAATTTTCATATCCAAGGAAATCATGCCAATTTTTTTTAACACCACTTATTAAATCAATAAACTTTGATGAAGCCCCAACTCCCATTTCTTTCATCTCACCCATTTCCTGCCAATAAGGGTATCCCTCTAAAATAACTCTTCAAGCCAATCTGGATAATCTATATTGTGATTAGGGGTGCCAATCATAAGCAATTTTCTAACTTTTGAACTACATCCATAATTCTTTATTGCAACTCTTGCAACAAGCCCTCCCATTGAATGTGCCACAATATCAACCTTTTGAGCACCTGTTGCTTGTAGAACCTTATCTATGAACTCAGCAAGCCTTTTTGCATATTTACCCTTCTTCCAATTATATCTGTATTGGTAAGAATAACTATAATAATAAGTAAGATCTCCATCTTGTGGCAGATATCTTGGCCACCATTCAATATGATGATAATTTGAAGGAGGATAATCAGGCATAAAAGGAAGAGAAACTCTTTTAATATTATTGTTATCAAAGTATACATATACTTTTACACTATCCTCTGAAAGAGAAATTACTCCCTCTTCTCCATCAGGATGATAATATGAAAAATTGTAAATTCTTTTTTTATCTGGCATTGACATTAATTCAGTATAAATATCACAATTCCAAGCAATCTCTTCATTTGATTTTAAGCCAAATTGATAGCCACGGTAATGTCCGGTTAATATTTTTTCCATAGCTGAGACATATTGGGTAGAATACCAAGTTTCCCATCCAACATTACATTTTCCTCCGCTGTTATTACCATGTATAAAAATTATTGGTGTTTGAGGTGGCTCAGCTGAATTTAAATTTTGTATCATAAAAAAACTAAGAAGACTAAATTCTTTTTCATCTTATACCTCCTATTTCTAACTTTATTCCTAAATAAATTCCCGCAAGAGAAATTATAAGTTTATGTTTCTCATACCAAGGGGAATCATTTTTATATTCTCTTGTTACCCCAAATTCTATTTTAAGAAGAGGGGAAAAAACTTTTTTTGATTCCAATCCAAAAAATAACCCGAATCCTCTTCCCCACCTTGTAACTCTTCTATGTAAACCCCAGTCGTAAAAATCATCTATAGTTTTAGATAAATAAAAAGGAATACCCCATCTAAAAATACCATTATATCTCATCATAAAAGCAACCCTTTTTACATATATAGTATAATCATGTGTCATACCATTATAACCGCGTCTTTCATTTAATTTTGTCCATAAATATTGAGCTTCTATTCCAATTTCATATTTTTTATTTATAGAATAAAATAAATATGGACCAATTGCATTTAACGAATAAGTATAGTGTATAAAAAGAAGATACAAGATATCAAAAGTTATATCGGGATATCTTCGAGCAGTAGCCTCACCTCCCCGAATGAATCCATAAAGATACACTGTTCCTATTTTCCAATTTTTTTTGTTCTTGTGAGGCACAGTATCTTTAATTTTATTATTCGCTTTTAAACCTAATCTTTGCATCATATATTTTTCAAAAAAAATTTGACACATTTCAGTTAAATCACTTTCTGAATACTTTGAATAAACTCTATCCCTATATTTTCTAACTTTATAAAAATAATCCCTAAACTTTGAAACAGAATTATCAGTCCAAGTAACTTGCCCTGTTCCCTGCCCTTGTGTTGGATATTGATAAATTGAATGCCAGTTTTCATTTATTCCTTTCCTCCATATTTCATAATCTGATTCATAGTTTGAATTGTCTTGCCATTTTAAAATAACAGAATTATAAGGAGAATAAGAATTCGTGGAAAGGTTTGTTGGGGGGTTTAAGCCTATAAAGAAGGAAAGATTTAAATAAGAAGGATGAATCTCATAATTTTTACATTGAATCCCGAAGCTTACTATGGTTGTTTGACCTACAGGTGCAGAATTTGAGGCAGATACTGGAAATGTAAGTATCCCTTCAGAACCCGGGGAGATATTTCCGGAAAATATAACATCCTGAGGAGTGAAAATATACCAGGGTGGTTGTATCACACTTCTTTTAGGTTGGATAAGAGTTATTGAGGTATTATTGTGAATATGCAAATTTATTTGTGCTTGAGCTCCTGGTGGGAGCTCCAAATTTAAAGAGATTAATACAAATAATAATTTCATTTTAAAACCTCCTTTTAACTTCAATATTCATAACTTAAAACAAATGTAACACATTTCCCCGGTAAAAAAACAACTGAATTTTTTCCATATATAGAGAGCCCGAAAGGAGAATATTCATCTGAAATAGATGTATTTATCTCAAAAAAAAAGTTTTGAAAAATTTAGTTTTAAAAATGGATAAATAGAAAAATGATAACTATCCCCAAACTCATCTTTTTCCCCTGTATTCATATTCATCATGAAACTTCTTGTTTTATATCTATAAATAAAATCAAGTCCAAAAGATATTAAACCAGTTTTATATTCCATTTTTGAATTAAAAATTAAATGGTCTCCACTATCATATTTATATTCTATTTTTCTATAAGGGGAAAAGGGCTCATAAAATACTATTTTCCCAGGAAATGTGAAAATATATTTAATTTCACCCATATAAATAGAAGAACTAAATTTTTTTTCTACTCCTATCCCAAAAATTAAAGCATCCTGCCTATCAGAATTATTAAGAGTCAAAATAACCATACTCCCTGGAGGCGGACCCGCATCATATTGAAAACCTATATTACCCTTCAATACATCTTTTTTTATACCCATTAAAAAGGTTACATCCTGTGGAGAAAAGCCACTTGTGAGAGGATCTCCATATGGATTATTAATAAAATAAGTCCATTTTGAAAACTTATATTCTAAATCACAATCAAATTCTATTTTTTTTATTCTTTTCAAAAAATGATTCTGTTTTATTGAAAAATTGAAAAAAGAAAATAAAGGCATATCATCAATCTTTCCGCTCTCATTATAAATTAATTCTGTTTCCCCGTATCCTACATAAAAAGACCATCTTCCACTCAAGATTATTAAAAATATAATTAGAAAACCTTTCATATTTTACCTCCTTTTTCCAAAATATTTTTCAACTAATTCATCAAATTTTTCATAAATCCATAATTCAAGATATTCTGCTAAATAAAAACGGCTGTGTGGATTCTGCTCCCACCTTGCATCATATGCAGAAAATATAAGCTTCTTTCCATCAGGTGAAAAAATTGGACGATAAAATGTTGACTTCTCATAAGGCTTAATTTCATTTAAACGAATAACATTCTGAGGATCTTTTAATAAACCCATTAATACATATTGATTCTCCTCTCCTTCAGGTGTAAGATCTATCAGATCAGGAGTATTAAAGTAGGTAGCTACAAAAAAAGAATCCGAAAATACTGACGGCCAACCACCATCACCTGTAAATCCCAATGAACGAAAAATTCTATTATAAGGACAAATAAGATCAAAAGGAGAAGACTCTGCCTGAATGAATTCTTCTGTTGAATCTATTAAATTCATTCTGAAAATACTCCCAAGTCCTCCAGTATAATATACATAGGAATCAGAACAACTATATCTTACACATATAATACAAACACTATCATAATGAAAAAAGGTCTTATATTCACTAATAACACTACCTGATGTATCA
>JBDRZP010000031.1:0-16626 GCA_039804025.1 candidate division WOR-3 bacterium | reverse complement strand
TAATATTAATTTTCCATCATCTGTCCCTATAATAAGTCTATCATAACGAGGACTTATATCAAGACACTGAAAATTACCCTGAAGTAAAATTCTATCACCTGTTCCATCTAAATTTATTACTTTCAGCGCTTGTTTTACCCACATAACCTTATTTATTTTATATGCAGCAAGATAGTAAATTTTTCCAGAAGGAGAATACACAGGGTCAGAATAGGCTTTAAAAGGAGGAACAGGTTTGGCAATAAGTTTTAAATTTGGTGACCTCTGCCATATTCTCTCCTGACCATTTTCAATTTTTTTCCTGCATGAAAACAAAAAGGGTAATAGCAAAATAATTAAAATAATATTTTCCTTTATCCATGATTGAATAACTTTAGCTAGTATTTTTAATTCAAGGTTTTCAATGGGGCAGATCCTCAAAATTTTTTCTATCATCACACATATTAAAGACATATTTTTGATTATAAGATAAAAAAAAAATTGTCAAGGGTATGTAGAATACCATAACAATATTGAATTTTTATGGCTCAATAAGATTTTAAAAAATGCCTCCTACAAAATGTGCCTATATTCCCTCTTTAAATCTTTCAACTTTAAAAAACATCTTTCATTGTCTTGTCGGCTATTTTCAAAAAATTTGATAATTTCCCTCAATTCTTCCTCTCTATCCTTTTTTTAAAATTTTTTCGGCCTAATTATTTTTTTCTGAAAAATCCAAAAATACCTTTGTCCTTTTTCTCTTCTTCTTTTTCTTTTTTCTCTGTTTCAAATTTTTCTTTTTTTTCTTCTATCTTTTTTATTCTTACAAGACCTAATCCTATTAAACCGAAAAGAATTTTTGCTGTTTCAATTTCTCCCATTCTTAAAATATTTGCGAGTTCTTTAATATTTCTTTTTCCATCAATTTGAGAAAGGACTCTCCATTCATCGGCATTTAAATTAATCACCTCAATATCTGTATTCGGGTTAGGTTCAAGTTCAAAAACTGTTTCAAGAGAAGGTATAACCTTTTTTATCCTGTTCCATTCATCAATTTTTCTTGCAGCTTCTATTATCATTGTTGGAATTGGTATATTTAATGTTTTTTTATCAGTCTTCTGTCCGATTTCAAATCTGAATCTACCCTTATCCCATTCAAAAATTTTTGCTATGGCAAGTTCATCGGTTTCACCTCCACATTCTGCATGAACTACTATGGAATTCTCAATAAAAATTTTCGCCTTTTCACCGGAAGGATGTTCAATAATTAAAGTTCCATCCTTCCTTCCCATTTGAATTATCTGTAAAATATCTGTTAATTCAAAATCTTCAAGTGTTCCTTCAAGTGCCATTTTAAACCTCTCTGTATATTCCTATTTTAAGATACTTTTCCCTTCTTTTATTTTTCAATTTCAAAATTGTTTCTTTTTTCATTTCCTCAACATCTTTTAAAATTTTTTCTCTTACAATCCTATAAACATATTGAGGGTCCTTATGAGCTCCACCAAGAGGTTCATCAACTATATCATCTATAATACCAAATTCTTTTAAATCCTGCGAGGTAAGTCTTAAATACTTAGCTGCCTTTTCTGCTTTTGAGGAATCCCTGAACAAAATTGCAGCACAGCCTTCAGGTGATATAACAGAATATATGGAATATTTAAGTGCATATACCCTGTCTCCAACTCCTATAGCAAGGGCTCCTCCTGAACCGCCTTCTCCAATTATAAAGGTTATTATCGGAACATTAAGATCAATCATTTTATAAATACTTTGCGAAATAACCCATGCCTGCCCCCTTTCTTCTGCTCCTATTCCAGGATAAGCTCCGGGTGTATCAACAAGTGTTATTACAGGAATACTGAATTTTTCAGCAAGGTTAAAAGCCCTTATTGCTTTTCTGTAACCTTCCGGATGTGGCATACCAAAATTCCTTTTAATCTTTTCTCTTGTATCTCTTCCTTTCTCTTCACCAACTATAACAAAGGAAAATTTTTCAAGTTTCCCTATACCAGCAATTATTGCTGGATCATCTGAAAAAGTCCTATCACCGTGTATTTCAAAAAAATCTTCAAACACATTTTTAATATAATCAATAGAATGTGGTCTTTCAGGATGTCTTGCAATCTGAGTTATATCCCATGGACTTAAATTTCTGTAAACACTTTCCATTACTTTACTAAGTTTTTTTTCTAACCTTTCAATCTCTTCAAGAAGTTCTGGTCTTGATTTAGATAGTTCCCTTAATTCCTTTATTTTTACCTCAAGTTCGTATACAGGTTTTTCAAATTCAAGCATATCAAAAGTTTATTTTTAAGCCAAAAGAATTTATATCTTCAAATTTATCTGAAGGTCTATAGGAATAAACAAAATTCAAAAATTTTTTTATTTTCAATTCAAATCCAGCTCCAAAATTAGAAATATCATCCTTTTTACCAATTCCTAAAAATAATTTTATAAAATTTTTAAAATCTTTTTCCAAAGAAAGATGGTATCCATTATAAAAGTTTTTATTTCCCCACAAACCTCTTCTATATGTAATATTTACTTCTAAATCAAATTTTTTTGAATAATTAATAATTTTAACATCAGAATAAGTTGGAATTCTGATATACTCATCACTGTAGGTAGGTTTTGTTCCAAGATTATTTAAAGATATTTCAATTTTTGGATTTTTTAAAATATTTATAAATAAGTTAAAATTCAGAGTAAAATTTTCTGCATTACTATTTAAAAATTTTTCCTCATTGTAAAAAAGAGAAATAAAAAAGGGGAAATTTTTTGAAAAGAAAAAACTTTTAGTAAGTCCAAGAGATATACCAAAAGGATTATAAGTTAGAAGAGGTTCTTCTGAGGGAAACTCATAAAATTCAAACTTACCGTAGTCAAAAAATTTAAAAGTTAATATTAATTTCAAGCTTTCATAATAAATACTGATTTTGTTGATTTTAGAACCTGCAATCCATTTAAGGTAATTAAAATTAATGTAGGATTTTCTTTCTAAAAAATCTAATAAATTTTTTCTTTTATATTCAAAAAAATTTTTTTCAAAAATAAAATAAGGCTCATCCTTTAACATAATATCTTCGTAAGGCGAGTAGGGGAGGAATAAATGCTGGAAGCCGAAAGATGATATATATGTGAATAGCAATAATTTTAAAATCAAGAAAGTTCCTCCTTTATGTAGTAAATTAAAAGTTTCTTTGTCCTCAGAAGGTCTCTTACATCAAGAAGTTCATTTGGGGAATGCATATATCTTAGAGGAATTGAAACAAGACCAGAGGGAACACCACCATCCCTTACAAAGAAATTGTCAAGATCAGTCCCTGTATAACTTTCTATTACTTCAATTTGAAAAGGAATTTCCTCTTTTTTAGCAATTTTTATAAGTTTTTCGGAGATTTTTCCTGTTATAAAAGGACCTTTTGCTATTACAGGTCCTTTATTGAGTTCAATATCTGTATCTTCATCCAATTTAGCTCTTGCAAAAGTTACATCCAGACAAATTGCTTCGTGTGGCTCAAATTTTTTTGTAATCAGAGAGGCTCCCAATCCACTTATTTCCTCCTGAACAGAAAAATATAAAATAATTTCTCCTTTAAAGTTCATATCCTTTAATTCCCTGGCTAAATCAAGAAGAACACTTGCAGAAGCCCTGTTATCAAAAGATCTCCCTGCACAGATATTTTCATTTAATTCTTTAAATTCTGATGAAAACAAAACAGGATCACCAGGTTTTACACCAGTTTCTTCTGAAGTCAAAAGTCCCAAATCTATATATAAATAATCCTTTTCCTCTTTTGCTTTTATGTGTGGAGGTGTCATTCCAATTATTCCCTTAAATTTCCCTTTTTCTGTAATTAGAATTACTTCCTTACCTTTTAAAATCTTTTTATCAGCCATCCTTGTATCTATTAGAATATAGTTTTTGTCAATTTTAGTTACATAAAACAGAATCTGGTCAATATGTGCTGTTAATAGAAGCTTTTTACCATTTTCCTTTTTAAGTCTTCCTGCAACATTACCAAAATAATCAATTTCTGTTATAAATCCATTTTCTTTAAGGTATTTTTCTATAAATAAGGAAAGTTCTCTTTCTCTACCGCTTGGGGCATCAAATTTTGTAAGTTCCTTCAATAAATTTTTAATATCCTTCATTTCAAAAGTTCTTCAATTAAAAATTCAAACTCCTTTTCATCCTTAAATATAAACTCAATTTTTCCTTTTTTTCCTTTATAATGAATTTTTACTTCAACTCCCCATTTTTTTCTTAAAAGCTCTTCTTCTTTTGAAAAATCTATTGTTATTTTTTTACTTAATTTTTTTTCAATTTCTCTAACTGGAATTTTCTTCCTTATTATTTCTTCTGCAAGTTTTATCATCTCTTCTTCATCCTTTAAACTCAAAAGGACTCTTGCATGCCCCTCTGAGAGTTCTCCTTTTTCTATCTTTTCTTTTATCTCAGAAGGTAGTTTAAGAAGTCTTAAAAGGTTAGTTACATATACTCTTGATTTTCCAATTTTTTTTGCCACTTCTTCATGAGTCAAGTTAAATTCATCAATTAGTCTTTTTATTGCAATAGCCTCTTCAATTGGATTTAGATTTTCTCTTTGTATATTTTCTATTATAGAAATTTCAGCTGCTTCAGTATCACTCACTTCCTTAACTATACATGGAATTTCCATTAATCCTATTTCTTTTGCTGCAAGAAATCTTCTATGTCCTGCTATTATTTCATATCCCTCCTTGATAGGTCTTACAATTACTGGTTCAATTATCCCCTTTTCCTTTATTGATTCTGCAAGATCCTTTAGAGCTTCAGGTGTTATTTTTTTTCTCATCTGGAATTTTGATTCTTTAATATTTATAATGGGGATTTTTATTATTTCTTCCCGCTTTGAAAGAAGTTCATTCAAGGTGCGACCCAAGGGGTTCCTTTTCTCTTTCAAGTTTTAGCACCTCCTTGGCAAAATTTAAATAGCTTTCTGCTCCTATTGAATTTCTATCATATTCAAAAATTGTTTTCCCAAAAGAGGGGGCTTCTGCCAGCCTTACATTTCTTGGTATTACTGTTTTAAAAACTTTGTCACCGAAAGAGTTTCTTAGTTCTTTTTCAATATGTTTTGAAAGTAAAAGTCTTGAATCATACATTGTTATGATAAAACCCATTACTGAAATAAGAGGGTTATAATTTGCCTTTACATATTTTATAGTACTTAAAAGGGAGACAAGCCCTTCCAGAGCAAAATATTCACTTTGAACAGGTATTATAACTTTATCACTTATTGATAAGGCAAATATAGATAGATCCCCGAGTGAGGGAGGTGTATCTATGAAAACATAGTCAAAATCAAAAGATTTGAGTGATTTATGGAAACTTTTTGCTTTTTCTTTTTCAAAAATTAAACTATCTTTACCAGTTGATGGAAGAATAAAGAGATTATTTCTTTCTATTATTATATCCTCAATTTTTCCTCCTTCATTTAAAATTTCAAATATTCCCTTTTTAAAATTTTTTAATCCAAGTCCGCTTGTTAAATTTGCCTGAATATCAAAATCTATTAATAGAACTTTCTTTTTTAAAAGAGATAGTGCACTTCCCAAATTTATACATGTGGTTGTCTTACCAACTCCTCCTTTCTGATTACACAAGGATATTATTCTCACTCTTCCTCCCTTAACATTGGTATTTTGATTTTCTTTTCCTTTGCTATTTTAATTGCTGTTTCATAACCTGCATCTGCATGTCTTACAATACCCAACCCTGGGTCGTTTGTTAAAACTCTCGCGAGTTTTTGATCCGAAAGTTTTGTTCCATCTGCAACAATTACCTGTCCTGCATGAATAGAGTAACCTATTCCAACTCCTCCTCCATGATGAAGGGAAACCCATGAGGCACCTGAAGCTGTATTTAAAAGTGCATTTAAAACAGGCCAATCAGCAATAGCATCTGAACCGTCCCTCATTCCTTCTGTTTCTCTATTAGGTGAAGCAACAGAACCAGCGTCAAGGTGATCCCTTCCTATTACTATAGGAGCCTTTAATTTTCCGTCCCTGACAAGTCTATTAAAAAGAAGTCCTGCCTTATCCCTTTCTCCATAACCAAGCCAGCATATTCTCGCGGGCAACCCCTGAAACGGAACCTTTTCCTCTGCTAACTTTATCCATCTTCTAAGAGATTCATTTTCAGGGAAAAGCTTTAAAACCTCTCTATCTGTTAAATAAATATCCTCAGGGTCACCTGATAAAGCAACCCATCTAAAGGGTCCCTTTCCTTCGCAGAATAAGGGTCTTATATATTCAAGAACAAAACCGGGAACTTTAAAAGCATCCTCAACTCCTGCCTCTTTTGCTCTTCCTCTTATGTTGTTTCCATAATCAAAGGCAACTGCCCCTTGTTTTTGCATTTCAAGAATTGCTTCCATGTGCCTTGCAATTGATTCATAAGACCTTTTTAAATATTCCTCTGGATTCTTTCTTCTCAATTCAAGAGCTTCTTCTAAAGTCATCCTTCCAGGAACATAACCATTTAATGGGTCATGTGCTGAAGTCTGATCAGTTACCACATCAGGAATTATTCCCCTTCTTACAAGTTCAGGATGAATGTCTGAAGCATTTCCAACAAGACCAATTGACCTTGGTATTTTTTTCTTTAATGCTTCATCAACAAGTTTTAGTGCTTCATCAAGATTATAAACCATAAATTCACAGAACCCCTGTTTTAACCTTCTTTCAATTTTCTTAGGGTCAACTTCTACATCAAGAATAACTCCCTCATTCATTGTTACTGCAAGTGGCTGAGCACCCGACATACCACCCATACCAGCAGTTAAAACAAATTTCCCCCTTAAAGAAGAACCAAAATGTTTTCTTGCACAGGCTGCAAATGTTTCATAGGTGCCCTGAATTATTCCCTGAGTTCCTATATATATCCAGGAACCTGCTGTCATCTGACCGAACATTATTAAACCTTTTGCTTCAAGCATTGTAAAATAATCCTCTCTTGCCCATTTTGGAACAAGAAGGGAATTAGCAATTAAAACTCTTGGAGCCCATTCATGTGTCTTAAAAACCCCAACCGGTTTTCCTGATTGAATCAAAAGGGTTTCATCATTTTCAAGTTCTAAAAGCTCTCTTACAATCATATTAAAGGATTCCCAGTTTCTTGCAGCTTTTCCTGTTCCTCCATAAACAATCAATTTTTCAGGATTTTCTGCAACTTCCGGGTCAACATTGTTCATAAGCATTCTTATAGCAGCTTCCTGTATCCAGCCTTTTGCATTTAATTTATCCCCTCTTGGAGCTCTAATTTTTCCAGGTTCCATTTTGAATAATTCAATCAGTTTTTTCTTCATTTTAAGGCAAATTTTAAATAAGGGCTTTGGACCCTTCCCTTATTATTATAAAGAAAATTTAATAATGATTTCTTTAATTAAAACAATCCTGCCATTTCTTTTAAAATTTTTATTCTTTTTTCTATAGGTGGGTGAGTTGACATAAGGTCAGCAAAAAAATTCTCCATTTCACCAAATTTTGATTTTAAAGGGTTAATTATACACATATGGGAAACTCCTTTCATTTTCCATTGAGATGGGTTTTGTAAAGAGGCAATTTTTTCAAGAGCTTTCGCAAGAGAAACAGGGTTCCTTGTTAGTTCAGCAGAACTTGCATCTGCTAAATATTCCCTTGACCTTGATATTGAAAAAAATACAAGCCTTGCAAATAAGGGTCCAAGAATTGAAAGAATCAAAAGAAGGATAATGAGTATAAGAGTAATTGCCCCTCCCTTTAAACCTATTCTGCTTCCGGTTTCTCTTCTTTTTGAGGTTCTACTAACAGTAAAAAATTGATATCTCAGAAAACGACTTGCAAGATCAGATAACAAAACAATTACACCAACAAGTGTGGCAGCTACGGTCATAACAAGAATATCTCTGTTCCTTATATGAGCCATTTCATGACCTATTACTCCTTGCAATTCTTCTCTGTTAAGAAGATTAAGTAACCCTTTTGTTACTACAATAGAGGAGTTTTCAGGATTCTTTCCTGTTGCAAAGGCATTAGGAATATCTGTATCAAGAATGTAGACTTTTGGCATGGGAAGTCCAGAAGCAATTTTCATTTCCTCCACTACATTTAAAAGCATTTTTTCCTTCAAATCATTTAAGTTGAGTTTTCTGACTCCAATAGTTTTTAAAAGGATTTTGTCTCCGAAATTATAGGAAATATAAGAATTTATAGAAGATAAAAGAAAGGCAAAAATAGTAAAAAAGGGAATTTTTGAATAATCAGGAAAACCTGTATAAAAAAAATCTATTAGAAATCCAAAAAAAGTAGCAAGGAGGATAAATAAAAATATTAAAATTTTAGTTTTCCTTATATTTTTTTCCTGTATTTCATAAAAACTGATTCCCATTTTAATTAAAATTCAAGATTCACTCTTGGTGCCTCCCTTTCTTCATCTTTAATTTCAAAGAAATCATAGGGTTTAAAATTGAAAATTCCTGCTATTAAATTATTTGGAAAAACCTGAATTGCTGTGTTATATCTCATAACAGAGTCATTAAAATGCTGTCTTGCAAAAGCAATATTATTTTCTGTATGTGTTAATTCCTCTTGGAGTTTTAAAACATTTTCATTTGCCTTTAATTCAGGATAATTTTCAAAAAGTGCAAAAAGTCTTGTTAGAACACCCCCAAGTTCTCCTTCTGCTTCTGCTATTTTTCTTATATCTCCTGTTCCTGATGCTGAAACAGCCTTTGTTCTTGCCTCTATAACCTTCTGAAGGGTTTCTTGTTCATACTTCATATAACCTTTAACAGCATTAACAAGATTAGGTACGAGGTCATGTCTTCTTTTTAATTGAACATCAATTTGAGACCAAGCATTTTGAACTCTCACTTTTAATTTTATAAGGTTGTTATAAATTCCTATGAGGAAGAAAACAAAAAATAATAAAACTATTAAAAAAATTATAAAAGGAAACACTTTATTTACCTCCTTTTATAAAGGGTTAGAACCTTTTTTATTTTACAATCTCTGGTTTGAAAAATTCAAGGAAAATTTAATATTATTAAATATTAAACTAATTTTAAAAAGGAGAAAAAATTGGGTTTTGATATTGAAACTTTGGAAAAAATTCTGGTTTTACAAGAAGTTGACAGGGTTATTTTCTCTTATAAAGATAGGTTAAAAAAATTACCCTCTATAATTGAAAAGAAAAAAAAGGAAATATCTGAAATAGAGGGAAGGATTAAAAAAGAAGAAGAAGAAATAAAAATAATGGAAAAGGAAATTAAGGGTTTATATCTTGATCTTGAGGATATAGAAGAAAATATTAAAAAGTTTGAAAGGGATCTGTTTTCGGTTAAAACTAACGAAGAGTATCGAGCTCTCCAGAGTGAAATTGAATTTTCAAAAAGAAGAAAAATGGAACTGGAAGAAGAAATTTTACAAAGGGAAGAAAAACTGGAACATAAGAAAAAATTATTTATTGATTTTAAAAATAAAGTAAAAAATGAAGTTGAGAAAGAAAAGGAAAATTTAAGAAAACTGGAAGAAGAATTAACAGAAATTCCAAAGAAAATTGAAGAAGCTGAAGATTTAAGATTGAGAAAAAAAATATTGATTGATAAAAAAGTCCTTGAAGTTTACGAGAGAATTTTAAGTGGAAGGGGTTATCCTGCTGTTTGTGAAGTTGAGATAAAAGATGAAGGAAATGATAAAAAGTTTTATTGTTCAGGATGCAGTTCTCAGATCCCATTTTTTACTATTGATGAGATGATGAGAAAAGGGGAAACAGGAGTTTGTCATTATTGTGGGAGGATAATTTACATTAAAAAGGACAAATTATGAAAAAATTATGGGCACCATGGAGAATCCAATATATAAAAACCCTTGAAAAAGAAAAAGGGTGTATTTTCTGTATTAAACCAAAAGAAAAAAGAGACGAAGAAAATTTTATTTTAAAAAGGGGAAAAAAGTGTTTTATAATTCTTAACAAATTTCCTTACAATTCAGGTCACCTTATGATAGCTCCTTACAGACATACAGGTAAGATTGAAAATTTGAAAGATGAGGAAAGCCTTGAAATTTTTAACTTTTTAAAACTCTCAATAAAAGCTTTAAAAAAGGCAATAAAACCCCATGGCTTTAATATAGGAATAAACATTGGAAAAATAGCAGGCGCAGGTTACCCAGGTCATATCCACTTTCATGTTGTTCCAAGATGGGATGGAGACACAAATTTTATGCCGGTGATAGGTGAAACAAAGGTAATTCCAGAAGAGATAGAGAGAACTTTTAAAGTTCTTTATCCTTTTTTTAATGAAGAAAATAAAGGATAGATTAATAAGTATTATAAAAAATTTTAAAGGGAAAAAAATCAAGGTAATAGGTGATATAATTCTGGATGAATATATTTTTGGTGAGGTAGATAGAATTTCACCAGAAGCTCCTGTTCCTGTGGTCCTTGTAAAGAGTAAAAAGTATAATCTCGGAGGAGCTGCAAATGTTGCATGGAATATAAAAGCTCTTAAGGGAGAACCAGAACTTTTTGGTGTTATTGGAGATGATTATTCTTCAAAAATTCTTCTTGATATAATGGAAGAAAAAGGTATTAAAAAAGATGGAATTATTAAGGTGAATTCAAGACCCACTACAAGAAAAACAAGAGTGATAGGACAAAACCAGCAGATAGTTAGAATTGATGAGGAAATAACTGAACCTATAAAGGTTTCTCAAAGAAAAAGAATAATTGAAAAAATTCTGGAAAATGATAATTTTTCTGCTTTTATTTTTGAAGATTATGAAAAAGGAACAATTACAAAAGAATTGATAAGTGAAATAAAAAAAAGAAATAAAGGGAAAATTATAACATGTGATCCCAAAAAACATAATTTTAATTTTTACAAAAATATCAATGTTTTAAAACCGAACAGGAAAGAATTAGAATTTGTTTCTAAAAGAGAATTAAAAAATGAAAATTATATGGTAAAAGAAATTGATAAACTTTCAAGAAAACTATCTATTCCCATAATACTTTTAACTCTTGGTGAAAAAGGAATGATTTTAAAATTTGATAATAATATATATAAAATTCCTTCCCTTGAAGTTGAAGTTTATGATGTTACAGGTGCTGGTGATACTGTTATAGCATCTTACACACTTTCCCTTGTTTCAGGAGCTAATCCACTTGAGGCTGCTATAATATCAACGATAGCTGCTGGTATTGAAGTTACAAAGCTCGGTGCTTCTGCTGTATTCCCTGAAGAATTAATTGAAATGGTTGAAAAAAAATCAGATGAAATTTTTGAGGGAACGAAAAAATTAAGATGAAAATTTTAATTGTTGAAGATGATGAAATTCAAGGTAGAAATTTAGAATCAATTTTAAGAGAAAAGGGTTTTAAGGTTAAGTTTGTGAAAGATCCTCTGAATGCCCTTTATTTTTTCAGAAGAGGTTATAAAACTATCTTACTTGACCTTAAAATGCCTGAAATAGATGGAATTGAACTAATGAAAAAGATGAAGGAAGAAGGTGAAGGAAAGTTTTTAATCATCACTGCTCATGGAACAATTGAGTCAGCTGTTAATGCTTTAAAAGAAGGTGCTCTTGATTATTTAACAAAGCCTCTTGATATAGAAAAACTCATTAATATATTAAAACAGCTTGAAGAAAGAGAAAAACTTGAAGATGAGTTAGAGTATTTAAGAGAAGAGATCAAAAAATTTAAAGGGGAAGAATTTATCATTGTCAATGAAAATGTGAAAAAAATATTTATTGATGCTGAAAAAGTAGCAGAAACAGATGCTACTATTTTAATAAGAGGGGAAAGTGGAGTGGGAAAGGAAGTTCTTGCAAAATATATACATAAAAAAAGTGGAAGAAAAGGAAATTTTGTGGCAATATCTTGCACTGCTATACCTTCTGAACTTCTTGAAGCAGAGCTTTTTGGGTATGAAAAAGGTGCTTTTACAGGTGCAGAAAAGTCTAAAAAAGGAAAATTTGAACTGGCAGATGAAGGAACTTTATTTCTTGATGAAATTGGTGATTTACCTTTAAATCTTCAAGCAAAATTATTGAGATTTTTGCAAGAAAAACAGATTGAAAGACTCGGTTCTCTTGAAAGAGTAGATATTAACACAAGAATTATCTGTGCAACAAATAAAGACCTTGAAAAAATGGTAAGGGAAAAACTTTTTAGAGAAGATTTATATTACCGAATAAATGTTATAAGTTTTTATATACCTCCTTTAAGGGAAAGAAAAGATGAGATTTTACCTTTGATGGAATATTATCTTGAAAAATTTTCTGAAAAGTATCATTTAAAAAAACCAATTCTTTCTGATAAAATAAAAAGGAAACTTATGAATTATTCTTTTCCAGGTAATGTTAGAGAACTTATAAATTTAGCAGAAAGGCTTGTTTTGTTAAGACAGGGTGAAGTTGTAGAATACATACCTGAAATAGAAAAAGAAGAGGATTATGATACTTTAAATCTTTATGAATTAGAAAAGAGACATATTGAAAAAGTTTTGAAGATGACAAAAGGTAAATTGAGTAAGGCTGCAGAATTGCTGGGTGTTCACAGGAATACTCTTAGAGAAAAATTAAAAAAATATGGAATAAAGTTTGAGGAAAATTAGATGAAAATTTATATAAAATTATTTAATTTTTTTAAGTCTCACTTGATAATTTTATTTCTCACAATTTTAACAACAATTTTATTTTCTCTTGTAAATGGAATTTCCCTTACAATGATTCCTCCCTTTTTACATATAATATTTGGCGGAGAAATAAAATCACAAAGTTTTTTTATAGATAGATTTTTATATTTAGTTGAAAAGACTCTTATTGCCGATAGCAAAATTGAGTCAATTAAGAGATTATGTTTTTTTCTAATTATAATATTTGGGATTAAATCACTTTTTGGATATTTATCAAAATTTTTGTCATTTATGTTTCAAGAGATAATTTCAAGAGATTTAAGAAACACACTTTTTTCCAAGTTTTTAAATTTACCACTTTTATACTTTTCAAAAGAAAAAACAGGTTCCCTTGTTTCAAGATTTACTCATGATTTAACCATTGTTAGATATGCTTTATCAGAGGGATTAATTCAGTTTTTAAGAGAATTTATGAATGTTTTAGTTTATCTTATTGTTGCCTTTTGGGCTTCTCCCTTACTTACCCTAATTTCCTTTATTATTTTGCCTTTTGCCTTTATTTTTATACAGGTTTCTTCAAAGGTTTTAAGGAGAAGAGCAAAAAGGGCACAGGAGAGAATGGGTGAAATTGGTTCAAGGGCTCAAGAAATTCTTATGAATTTAAAGATTGTAAAGTCTTTTGTTAGGAAAAAAGATGAAATAGAAAAGTTTAAAAATGAAACCGATAAGTTTTATAGAGCTCATTTAAAATATGAAAATCTTTCAATATTAACTCCCCATCTAACAGAATTTGTTGGTGCAATAATGGCTTCTTTTTTGCTATATCTCGGAGGAGTTTTTATTTTTAGATATAGCCTCTTAACACCTGACAAATTTTTTGTATTTTTAGCTTCAGCACTTTCAATGCTTCAACCCTTAAAAGGTTTAACACTTTCTTATACAAACTTACAGCAGGGGATAACTGCTCTTGAAAGAACTTTCAATATACTGAAGGAAAAAGAAGAAAAAGGAGGTTCTTTACAATTTAAAAAGTTAGAAAGAGGAATAGAATTTAAAAATGTGTCGTTTTTTTATGAAAAAGAAAGGTGGGTTTTGAGAAATATAAATTTATTTCTTGAAAAGGGTAAAGTTTATGCTTTTGTTGGACCATCAGGAGCAGGGAAATCAACTCTTTTATCCCTTTTATTAAGATTCTATGATCCTCAGGAGGGTGAAATTTTCATAGATGGAATAAACCTTAAAAATTTTGATCTTGATTCTTTGAGGAGTAAAATTGGTTTTGTTAGTCAAGAAACCATGTTATTTTCAGGCACTGTAAGAGATAATATACTCTATGGGAATCCAGATGCTAAGGAAGAAGACCTTGAAAGGGCAATAAAATTTGCTGCTTTAGAAGAATTAATATTAAGATTACCCAAGGGTTTAGATACTGATATAAAAGAACTTGGAAAAACTCTTTCTGGTGGTGAAAAACAGAGAATATCAATAGCAAGAGTTTTTATTAAGAACCCTGAAATTTTAATTCTTGATGAATTCACATCACAACTGGATGCTCGTTCTGAACATCTAGTAAAGGAAGCCATTTATAATCTCTTCAAAGAGAGAACAAGTCTTGTAATTGCTCATAGATTATCAACTGTTTTAAAGGCAGATGAAATTATTCTCATGGATCATGGAAGGATTATTGATAGAGGAAAACATGATGAATTGTTAAAAAGGTCTGAACTTTATTCAAAACTATATAAGCTCCAGTTTGAAAAGGTTTAAATGTTTATTTAAGCCTTATAAATTTTTTAGTTTGTGTATTATTTTTATTAAAAAGTTTTATAAAATATATCCCATTTTTCAAATTCAATTCCTTCATATTCATATTATTTCCCTTTGAAATAAGCCTTCCTGAAATATCAAATAATTTATAATTTATTCCAATTTCTTCAGGATTAAAAGTTAATTTAAAATCTTTAACATTTGATTTTGATAAATTAGAATTTAATTGAATTGATGATGTGTTTCTTCTGTTACTGTATTTTTCACACCAGTAAGGAAAGGTTTTGCTACCTGGAAGACTTAAAACATAAAAAGTACCACCGCATTTTACATAAAGTTCATTTATTCCATCATGATTGTAGTCAGCAATAAGGGGAGTCGAATTTGTAATCCCAAATAACTTTATAGGATATCCTGTTAAGGGGATGAGTTGGGAATTAAATATAAATAAATGCCCCTGTGATGTTAAGAGAATAACTTCTTTTTTGTTATCACCAAAAAGATCATATACAAGTGGAGATATTCTGCTATTTGTTACACCAGTAAAGTAAGAATTGATTATATTAAAATTTTTATCAATTATATAAATTTTTCCATCAGAGGAGTAGAGGATAATTTCAAAATAACCGTCATCTTCTAAATCAGAAATAACAGGTTGAGAATAGCTATTTAAATTCTGAAAATTCTTTAAGCAATTTAAATTTTTATCAAGGATAAATAAACCCTTATCCCTTGTTGCGGTAATTATTTCAATATCTCCGTCTCCATTTAAATCAGCAGTGACAGGTGGAACCTCACTTATTCCGTCAAGGTCAATGGAACCCAATTTAATTCCTTCAGAAGTAGAAATTCCAATATAGTTTGAATAAGTTCCATAAATTATTTCTTCACCCGGATATTCCTGGTAAATATCATTTATTGAAAAACCTGTTCCGTAATCTTCAATATTTAATGGAAACCCAGGTTTTAATCCGAAATTTTTATTTAACCTGTATATCTTATTTCCTGAAGTAAAAAGTATAGGAAAACTATCTTCAATAATAACAACATCTCTTGAAGAATATCCATTTAAATAGGTTATATTTCCATTTTCGAATTTTAAAAGTGTTTTGTTGTTACCAAAAATCATTCCAAGGGTGAATTCTTCTTTGCCATCATGGTCTATATCATAAACAGCAGGTGTACCTTCAATTGCACTTCCTTCAACCTGAATTGTGTCAAAATTTCCCTTCCCATATAAAAGAAAAATATATCCTAACTGAGAAGGAATAATGATATCTTCCAGATTATCACCATCAAGGTCACCTGATTTAAGTGATGATACTCCGTATATTTTTGCTCCACCAAATACCATATAACCTTCCATTGGAATTTCAAAAGATTTTTCTATTTTAACTGGATAAAGGGTATCAGTTATTATTTTCTTAAGTGTTGTTGTAGTATAATTTGTAAAATAAAGTTCAGCAACAAAACTTTTTGTTAAATTTTTAAGATTTATAACTTTTTTATTAAAAACAAAGGGATAAAGATAGGAATTATTTTTTTCTTTTATAAGGCATATAGCATAGAAGGGTTCATTTGAATTTATAAATAAATTTGTGTAATCAGGCTCTATATCTGTATGATCTAATTGAGGATTCAAAACTTCTTCACCATTTTCCATTTTTATTATTTTTTCTGAAATCAATTTTTCATTTTCATATACAGATATTTTAATTTTCCCTTTGTCTTGAGGAATATATATATTTTCAAGAACTTTTATACTTTTTCCTTCAATAAGAATGTTTTTCTGCAGGTTATCTATTAATACTTTTACATTTCTTATTTTGGATGAAAAGTTTGCTAAAATAAGGGAATCAATAATGGTTTCAGGAATTATAGATTTTTTAAATTTTGCACCAAAAATAATAAAAGAATCATTTATAACCGGTAAAATTACGATTTCTCTTTTGAAAAGATTGGGTCTTTCTGATTTTATTTCAATAACAAAGGAAGCATTTTCACTTAAAATCTTACCTTCAATGAATTTTGTATTTACAATTTCTCCTATGTTTATAACATCTATAAAAGCTGAATCCTGACTTAAATATAATCCCTTTACATCTTTTGCTTTAATTGAAACAGATTCAAGGGTTGAATCACCAGAATTTTTCAATTTTAGAAGTAAAGAGAAATTATTCCCTTTTATTAGATTTTCCTGTGATTCTATTGA
>JBDRZP010000030.1 GCA_039804025.1 candidate division WOR-3 bacterium | reverse complement strand
TTATAACGATTCCAGATAAGCAAAAGGTAGACCTTTCAATTTATGATGTGTCAGGAAGAAAGGTTTTAAATATTATAAATAAAGAGCTTGAGCCAGGAATTTACAAAATAGATTTTAAAAATAAATTAAATAAGGGGATATATTTTGCAGTTTTAAAAGGTAAGGAGAAAAGGGTCAAGAAGTTTGCCGTTTTAAGATAAAAAAACTTTTGAAATATTATGGAATTATACAAGGACTTGAAATTTTAAATTTTTTTTGATATTATAAAAAATACCCCATGTAATAGGTTAAGGGTAGGAAAAGATGAGGACCCCATACCCCCTCCTGCCCCAGGGATTATTATCCCTGGGGTTTGTTTTTTTATAGGGTCTTTTTTTAAAATTTATTAAAAGCACCGCTAGCTCAACAGGCAGAGCATCGGATTCTTAATCCGAGGGTTCCGGGTTCGACTCCCGGGCGGTGCATGGAAGAAATCAAAAATGTATATAATAGTTTTCTGCACAACTCCAGGAAAAGATAAAGCCTATGAAATTTCAAGAAAAATTATTGAAAATAAACTTGCAGCATGTGTTAATTATTTTAAAGTAAATTCCATCTTTGAATGGAAGGGGAAAATTGAAGAGGAAGAAGAATACCTTCTTATCATAAAAACAAAAGAGGAAAAATTCGAAGAGCTTGAAAATTTCATTAAAAAAATTCATCCTTATGAAGTTCCCGAAATTATTTTTTTTAAAATTGAAAAAGGGAATGAAGATTACCTAAAATGGATAGATGATACTTTAAAATAGGTTCAAACCCTTATAAAAATTTTTAAATGTATGAAATTAAAATATATATCCTTTTTGCTCATATATGGAGTTCTCATATCTCAGGTTAACCCACCTTTTATAGGTGATAGATTTAAATCTTTTAGATATCTATCCACAGTGGGTCTTATAGAAGATGACCTTGATTTATTACTTGATCCAGGAAGATATTTTGAGGTTGAAAAAAATATATTATTTTCAGGGCTATCCAATATTGCTACAAATAACGATATGCCTTTCTCTGGTATTGATGGGGCATATTTTATGTTTGGTTTTAAAAATACCTTTAAACCTCTTGGAAATTTAGTTCCCTTATCTTTACTATATGCTCATCAAACATTAAAAACACCTCAACCAAATTTTTTAGGTGGAAGAGGCGAAACAGAAAATTTCATCTCTGAAAGATATGATACAGATGGTAATGGAAGTTTAGATTCTCTTCATACTGAAAAAATAATATCATCCTCCTTTAGAGAAACAAAAGAAAACCCTATTTTCCTCGGAGCTGCAAGGGAAATGGGTAACATGATAGGAGGACTATTTTTCTTTCACTCAAAATTTGGAGAATTTTTTGAGCCAGCAGGGCATCCAATTTTTAATCCCTTTGGTAATCTTTATTATTTAAGAGAAGAAAGGGACATTGTTAATGGAGCACTTCTTGAAAAAGAAGAATGGAGCGGTATAGGTAAAAGAGATTCTACATTTCAGAATAACATGTTTGGTGCCAGTTTGTATATAAAAGAGTTAATATTAAACTCGGATCTTGGTTTACAGATTGGATATGGAATAAATAACTTAAAAATTATGGAAGATATTTATACAAGAGCTTATACAGATTTTAATCCTGGTGGGTCGCTTTCAAGGGAAGATAGAATTTACCAGACCTTTTTTAACCTTAATCCTTCTGGAAGTTCATATTTTATAAGATTTTTTACAAGAAGAATCGTAAACCAAAACTATGAATCAGAAGACAATTTGTACTTTACCTATCTAAGTTCAGGAATTTCAAAGGGAAATACTCCTTTTAAGAGACTTGAAGATATATATTTAAGAGAGGATATTGGTACAGGTACTTTAAGAGAAAATAGAATCACAAACGAGACAAATGGTTCAATTGAATATGAAGATAAAGGAAATCAAATCCTTTTAGGATACAGATTCAAAGGATTTATAGATGCTGAAAAAAGAGTATTTTTCGCATTTGGCTTTTTCTTCACAAATTACATTTTTAACTCAACTTTAAGAACAGATTCAAATTTCCAAAATGTTAATGCTTTTAATGACGGTGATAATGAACTAAGTGACCCTGATGATTATACAACAACAGTAAATTATTTAAGAAGTGATAGAGTAGAATCTTCCTTTTCCAGAAGAACAATAGAATTACCTGTAGCTTGTGAAGTGAAATTAAGTAAAAACATTTTATTCAGGCTCGGTGCAAATCCTTACTTTGTATTTACTGAAGATGAAAGAACTTTTACTCCCTTATATTCCTCTACAAGGGTAACAAGAACGGTAAGAGGAGATGGAACAGAGACTATAGCAGTTGATCCTCAACAGATAAGCACAGGGAGAAGAAATTTACAGAAAGGTAAAACATCAGGTGTTAACTTTGCTTATGGTCTTTCATATAAAATAGGAGAGAATTTTTCAATGGATTTAATGGGTTTTGCAAATTTAACAAATTTAGCAAACTGGAAGGTTTCAGTAATATTTAAATTTTAAAAGGAGGTCCAAAAATGAAGAAATTTTTATATTTAAGCTTAATAGTGATAGTTAGTTTAGGTATATACTCATGTAAAAGAAAATCACTCCCACTTGAACCAGGTGAGCTTGGAAAGGAGTTTATAAAGGAAAATACACTTCCAAGAGTTCTTTCAGTAGAGACCTTTGATGGTGACAGAGTCCTTGAAGATTATGATACGACACTTGCTGATATACAGGATATAATTTTTATTTATTTTTCAGAACCAATGGATGAAAATTCCCTTTTATCATCTGTTCAGATAAGGGTAATTGGTGGAAAAGGAAATCAGGTTCCTTCAGGTTCATGGGAATATGAGAAAGAAAGTAATAGGTTAATTTATAAACTTTCACCAAATGTAGGTTATGCTGATTCAACCAAGTATGAAGTAATTATTAGAAGCTCTGCAAAAGACCTCTCAGGAAATCCACTTGATGGAAATAGAAATGGAATTGCTGAAGGAAATCTTGATGATTATTACAGAACCTTATGGACAAGGAGAGGAAATTTTGTTCCTGATCCTGATCATAATCCTCCCAGATTTATTAGCATTTTTCAAAATTTGATTTCACCGAATCCAGCTCTTCTCGGTGGATTGGTAAGGACAAGCGATAGTGTGCATGTAAGATTCTTTACAATAGATATAGATCAAAATACAGTTCAAGGTGCTTTTCATCTTTATGAATATGAAACAAATACAGAAATTCCTCTTGGAACACCTCGTTTCAGGGTAGATACCCCTGCATCAAGAACAAACATAATTTTTAAAGGTTTTACTCTTGATTACAGTAAAGTTTATAAACTTGTTATAAATACAAGTTTAAAAGATACAGCAGGTAATTCGCTTGATGGTAACAATAATGGTATTTCTGAAATAGATAGAATTGACAGGGTAGAAATATTATTTGCAACTTTCGCACCAGATAGTTCAAGAACTGATTTTCCATCTTTTGAAAATTATTCAAGAACTAATAATATAATAACCTTCTGGTTTGATGAACTTATGGATACAAGTACAATTAATTTTGGAACTATTAGGGTTTTTCGGAATTATCTTCAGGATGCAATTCCTTTTAGTATGAGAAAATTTCAAAATCATGATAATAAAAAAACATATATTGAACTTACACTTTTATCCAATAAAAATGAACCTGTATATTTATGGATAAGTAAAAATGTAAAGGATGCCGACGGATTAAAACTTGACTCAAATGGCGATAATATTGGAGGAATTGAAGAAGTAGATAACAAGATTGTAAGTATACCTTAAATTAAAAATATAAACTTCTTTTAGGGTTCGAATCCCTTTTTAAACCTTTCTAAAAATGAAGAGGACATATCAACCGAGTAGAATAAAAAGAAAAAGGAGACACGGTTTCAGAGCAAGAATGAAAACAAAAGGAGGAAGAAGGGTATTAAAAAGAAGAAGACAGAAAGGAAGATGGAGACTTACGCCCTAAATTTTAAACTTCCTGAAAGATTAAAAAAAGATGAAATTAATGAAATTTTTCAAAAAGGTAAATTTAAAAGAGGAAAAATGTTAACAGTTTTTTATAGAAAGGGTGAAGGTAAAGTAGCTTTTACAGTAAAAAAAGAAAAATTAAAGGCTCACGATAGGAATAGAATTAAAAGACTCCTAAGGGAAGTTTTTAGAAGAAATAAATTACTATTTAAAGGATATGATGTTGTCATTATAGGTAAAAGTGAAATTCTTAATTCTAACTTTACGGAATTGGAAAAAGAACTAAAGGAAATATGGGAAAAATGAGAAATTTAATTATTTTTATTATAAGAACAATAAGACTTTTTTCGAATTTATTTCCTCCTTCCTGTAGATTTTATCCGACATGTAGTCATTATGCAGAAGAGGCAGTTAAAAAATATGGGATATTTAAAGGAATAGTTCTCTCTTCATGGAGAGTTTTGAGATGTAACCCCTTTTCAAAGGGTGGAATAAACTATCCTGAAGAGGATTTAAAAATAATATTCAGAAAATGAACAGAAATTTTACTTTGATATTATTTTTGTTATTATTTTTTATACTTTATAACATTTTGCTTTTAAAACTTTTACCGAAGGAAAAAAAAGAAGAAGTAAAAGGGATAGTTGAAAAAACCGAACTTAAATCTTTAAATTTAAAAGAGAGTGGAAACTTCGTTATTGAAAATGAGAATTTAAAAATTGTTTTTTCTGAAAAAGGAGGGGCTATAAAAGAAATAATATTGAAAAAGTATAGAGACTTATCAAGCAAGGAGAATGTTAAAATAAATTCTTATAATTTTGTGTCGCCTTTTGATTCTATTTTAGAAATTAAAGAGATTACAAATAATAAAATATCATTTTCCTCGCCGGATGGAAAAGTTTCAAAAGAATTTATCCTTGAAAAGGGTTATAAATTAAAAACTAAATTTATAAATACCAATTACTTTTTATTTTCAACATTACCATTAATTGATAAAGGGGATGAAAAAATTTATCATTATATTGAGTACAGTAAGGGAAAAGTTAAAAGACATAACTATAATAATTTCTTAAATATTGACTTTGCAGGAGAAAATACACTATGGATAGGTAGTGAAACCAAATATTTTGTGCAAGTCCTTATAAAACCTGAATATTATAAAAAAATAATAAAAGGAGAGGAATATAAGGAAGGGAAATTTTTTAAACTAATAAATGAAAACAGGGACTCATTTATTACATATATAGGACCAAAGGACTATTTTGTTTTGAAAAAAGAGGGATTTTTGCTTCATGAACTTTATCCCATGGGATTTTTTATTGTCAAACCTTTTACTATTTTCATACTCTATTCATTTAATTTTCTATATGACATTACTAAACATTTTAGCCTTGTAATTCTTATTTTCACTCTTTTAATGAAAATAATATTTATTCCCTTAACAATAAAATCACTTAGAGCAATGAAAAAAATGGAAGAGTTAAAGCCAAGAATGGATGCTCTAAAAAAAGCCTATAAAGATGATCCCAAGAAATTAAATGAAGAAATGTTAAAACTTTATAAAGATATGGGAGTTAATCCCTTTTCAGGTTGTTTGCCTTTACTCTTACAATTACCTGTATTCTGGGCTCTATATCAAGTTTTAACAAATGAAATTATGTTTAGAGGAAGTGAATTATTTTTATGGATAAAGGATTTATCCAGCAAGGATCCCTATTATGTGTTACCAGTTCTCATGGGTTTAACCTCTCTTTTACAGCAGATTATTCAACCATCTCAGGATAAAGATACAAAAAGAATTGGACTTTTTATGTCTGTTTTTATTACAATTATATTTTTAAACTTTCCTGCTGGACTTGTATACTACTGGTTATTATATAATATAATTGGTTTATTTGAAACAATGTTAATTAAAAAGAGGTTTAAAAAATGAAATATATTGAAATAAAAGCTGAATCAATTGAAAAGGCAATTGAAAAGGCACTTAATGAAACAGGTGCAAAAAGAGAGGATGTTAAAATTGAAATTTTAAATGATAACCAAAACAATGTAAAAGTTAGAGTATACCTTGAATGGGAAGAATTTAAATTCATAGAAAATTTTTTAAATGGGATACTTGATATACTAAAAGATAAAGGTAAAATAAATTTTAACTTTCACCCTCCAAGAATACATGTAAATCTTTCAACAAGAAGGTCTGATAATTTATTAATAGGTAAAAAAGGAGAAACTTTAAAAGCACTTGAGCATATTCTTTATCAGATTTTTAGAAAAAAGTATAAGGATTTGAAAGTAAGGTTAGATATATCCGATTATAAAAGAAAAAGACATTCTTTCATAATTCATAAAGCTAAAGCTGTAGCAAAGTTAGTGAAAGAAATAAAAAGGGAAATAACTTTTGATCCCCTTACTGAAGAAGAGGAAAAATTAGTGAGAAGAGTCCTTAAAAAGGAAAAAGGGATAAGAATTTATACTGCTGGAAGGGGTGAGAGAAAAAATCTAATAATTGCTCCTTTAACTTAATTTGTTTAAATTAGAAGATACAATCTGTGCACCTTCTACTTCTGTATCAAAAAATTCAGCTATAAACATCATTAGAATTTCAGGAGAAAAAACTCTTGAAATTCTATCCAAAATATTAAAGCCTCCCCCACCTTATATTGAAAGAAGAATGTACCTTGGTAAAATTTATGAACCTGATACAAAAAAATTAATTGATAAAATTCAATGGGTCTATTATAAGAAACCAAAAAGTTATACAGGGGAGGATATGGTTGAGATTTTTACTCATGGTGGAGTAATTATTCCTGAAATTATTCTGAGAATACTAATTAAATTAGGAGCAAGACTTGCTGAGCCAGGAGAATTTACAATGAGGGCTGTCTTAAATGGAAAAATGGATTTGTTGCAAGCTCAGGCTATAAACCAGATAGTAAAATCAGAGAACTTGAAAGCCCTTGAGATATCCCTAAAAAGACTTGAAGGAGTTTTAAGAAAAAAATTTGAAAATTTATTTGAAGATATTAAAGAAGTTTCAGCAGAAATTGAAGTAAATCTGAATTATCCTGAAGAAGATCTTCCACCTTTTCAAAAAGAGAATATTCTAAAAAAAATTGAGCAAATAGAAAAAAAGATAAAAAAATATTTAGAGGAATCTGAAAATTCAAAAAGGATTTTTGAGGGTTTAAAGATTTCTATCTGTGGTGCACCAAATGTGGGAAAATCAACTCTATTTAATAAATTAATAAAAAAGGAAAGAGCTATAGTAAGTGAGATTCCTGGTACTACAAGGGATTACATTTCAGAAAATATAAGTATAAAGGGCATAAATTCTATCATTTACGATACAGCAGGTCTTAGATTAAAAACACCTTCAAAAATAGAAAAAATTGGAATAAAAAAAACAGAAAAAATTATTGAAGAATCAGATATAATAATATGGATTTTTGATAGCCAGAAAAAACCTCTTGAAAGGGAATTAAAAAAAATAAAAAAATTAATGAAAGAAAAAAATTTTATCTTTGTTATTAACAAAATGGATAAAAAAATTAAATGGAACAAAAATATTTTAAAAGATTTAGGAGATGAAGTTTTTGAAATAAGTGCTTTAAAAGGTATTGGTTTAGAAAATTTAGTAAAAGAAATTGAAAAAAGGTTTGAGGAAGAATCTGGATCAGCAGAAATTTCTCTTACCCTATATGAAGAATCAAAATTAAAGGAAATTCTTTACGAAATTGAGAAAAGTAAAGAAACACTCAAAGAAGGAAGGGAAGAAATAACAGGTTTACATTTAAAAAATGCCCTTTCAAATTTAAATACACTTCTTGGAAAAGATATTGATAATGAAATCTTACAGAAAATTTTTTCTGACTTTTGTGTTGGAAAATAGAAAGGTTCAAATCCCTTTAAAAAAATTTTTAAAAAAATGTTATATCAATTATCTGAAGAAGAATTAATGATTAAACAAACTGCAAGAAAAATAGCAGAAGAAAAAATAATTCCCGTAAGGGATAAATATGATAAAAGTGGTGAATTCCCCTATGAAATAGTAAAAGTAATGGCTGAAACAGACCTTTTCAGGGTCTTTATCCCTCCTGAATATGATGGTTTGGGGATGGGAATTTTTGCTCTCTGTCTTGCAGTTGAGGAACTTTCCTGGGGATGTGCTGGAATTGCTCTCTCTCTTGCAGGAACAGCACTTGGAACTTTCCCAATTATTCTTTTTGGAAGTGAAAAAATCAAAAGAAAAGTTTTACCTGAAATTGCTAAAGGAAAAATTGCCTCCTTTTGTTTAACTGAACCAGAAGCAGGAAGTGATGCTTTAAGTATAAAAACAACAGCAATAAAAAAGGATGGGGGATATGTTATAAATGGAGTAAAACAGTTTATAACAAATGCACATGTTGCTGATTTTTATTCAGTATTTGCTTTAACTGATCCTAAAAAAGGACCAAGAGGAATGAGTGCTTTTCTTGTTGAAAAGGGGACAAAGGGGTTAAAACTTGGTAAAAAAGAAGATAAATTAGGAATAAGAGCTTCTCCAACAGGTGAAGTTATTTTTGAAGATGTTTTTGTTCCTGAAGAAAATTTGATCGGAAAAGAAGGACAGGGTCTTTTTGTTGCAACTCATACATTTTTATATACACGACCCGGTGTAGCAGCCCAGGCTATCGGAATTGCCCAGGCAGCTCTTGATGCAGCAGCACTATATTCAATGCAGAGAAAACAGTTCGGTCAACCAATTTCCGGTTTTCAGGCAATACAACATAGATTAGCTGAGATGGCTATGAAAATAGAAGCAGCCCGTGCACTTACATACCAGGTTGCAAGAGCTATTGATAGAGGAGAAAAACCTGAAAAGGAATCTGCAATGGCAAAATGTTTCGCTTCCGATGTTGCAATGAGTGTAACCATTGAAGCAGTTCAAATTTTTGGCGGATACGGTTATATAAAAGAGTACCCTGTGGAAAAAATGATGAGGGATGCCAAGATAACACAGATTTATGAAGGTACAAATGAAATAATGAAAAATATAATTGCATCTGAACTTTTAAAAGAAACAAGAAGAAAAATGAAAGTTTAAAATTAACCTGCTATAGCCTCTCCACCATCAACTCTTATCACATTTCCCGTTATCCACTGAGTTTCAGGTAATGAAAGTGCATAAATTGCTTTTGCAACATCGTCTGGTCTTGTGATTCTTCCAGAAGGATTAAAAGTTTGTGCAAATTTCAACATTCTCTCATGACCCGGAATTTTTCTTAAAGCAGGTGTATCAGTTATTCCTGCTTGTATAGCATTCACGGTTATTCCAAATTTTGCAAGTTCAAAGGCAAGCTGCCTTATATGGGACTCAAGAAGGGCTTTTGAAGCAGAAACAGCACCATAACTTTCCCAGACCCTTTGAGAACCCATACTTGTCATAGCAAAAACCCTTGAACCTTTTCCAAGCAATCCTTTTTCAAAAAGATCAACAACCCACCAAACAAGAGAATTACCCATAACTTCAAGTGTCATTTCCATATCAACAGGCTTTATTCTATTATGACCTATGTAAGGTTTCAAAGTTCCAAATGCAATTGAATGCAAAAAAATTCTTAAATATTTTTTTTCCTTTTTAAGAATTTTTTCTATCTCATGGATTACCTCTTTTCTCTTCTCATGGTCCGCAGCATTAACATTGAAAAATTTTACAAAAACACCCTTACTTTCAATCTCCTTAATTAATTTTTCAACTTCAGGCATTGTACTTTTTCTGTCAAGATGAACCCCAAAAATATTTATTCCCTTTTCTGAAAGATAAAGAGATGTTGCTTTTCCAAAACCACTTGATGAGCCAAGAATTAAAGCATATTCTCCCTTCATAATATATTCATAAATTTATGGATTTGAACCAGTTTATAATTTTAATGGAATTTAAATTTATAAAGCAAATAAAAAAGAAATAATAGTTAATTAAGAAGTCTTTTTTCTAATAATTCTTTAACCTCTTTTGGATTAGCCTTACCTTTCAATTTTTCCATAACCCTTCCTACAAGAAAAGAAATTGCTGAAACTTTTCCTGACTTTATCTTTTCCACAACATGGGCATTTTCCTCTATTACTTCTTTTATAACTTCTTCTATCTCAGATTCTCCTTTTATCTCTATTTTTTCTTCAATAAGTTTATTCAAAGGTAAATTATTTTGCATTGAAATCTTAATAATTTCCTGTCCAAGGTGTCTTGGGATTTCTCCCTTTAATATTTTATTTAAAAAATCTATAAACTCAGATGTAGAAAAGGGTAAACTTTTTATATCCTCCACATTTTCCACATGTTGTAAAATTTCAGTCAAAATCCAGCCCTTTACCTTTTTATAGGGAATTTCCTCTAATACCTTCAAAGTAAAATCAGCAAGAAAGGGTGAAGATGTTATAACCTCTATTTCTTTTAATTCTGCACCTTTTTCAATAAGTTTTTTATAAAAATAATCAGGAAGAGGGGGCAAATTTTCTTTTAGCCATTCTTCTTTTACCTTAAAAGGAGGAATATCAGGCTCTGGAAAATATCTATAATCTTCAACAAACTCCTTGCTTCTCATTACCCTTGTTTCTTTCTTTTCTTCATCCCACAATCTTGTTTCCCTTTCAATCTTTTCTCCTTTCAAAAGAAGATTTTTCTGTCTCTCTATTTCATAAAAAAGGGCATCTTTTATTGCACTTAAAGAATTTAAATTTTTTAGTTCAACCCTGTGATCAGAAATTTTTTCTCTTAAATTCACTGAAACATTGGTATCCACCCTGAACTCACCCTTTTCCATATTACAATCAGAAACATTTAAATATATTAAAATTTTTCTCAAAGACTTTAAAAAGTTAATAACCACAAAGGGTGAATCAAAAACTGGAGGTGTAACAATCTCAAGAAGCGGGATTCCACATCTATTGAAATCAAGATAGACTTTTCCCTCAATATGAAAGGATTTTGCAGTTTCCTCTTCAAGATTAATCCTTTCAATGGGAAAATATTTAATTTCTTTATCCAAAAGTACAGGAACTTCTCCTCTCGAACCTATTGAGATTCCGTATTGAGTTATTTGATATCCCTTTGGAAGATCTGGATAAAAATAATTTTTTCTTGAGAAATATAAAAAATCCGGAATTTTGCAGTTTAAAGCGCGGGATACTAATATAGCATAGTATATTGCCTTTTTATTTGGTGAAGGAAGAATACCAGGCTGCCCAGTACATATAGGACAAATATTTTTATTAGGTTCTGAATCAACATCTACTTTGCAAGGACAAAACATTTTACTTTCTGTTTTTAATTGAACATGAATTTCAAGTCCTATTTTGATCACAAAATCATCCATTTAAAAGATATTCTCTATTCTTTTTAAAAGTTCAAAAAATAAGTATTCATCAAAAAACTTTCCTACAAACTGAAAACCAACTGGGAGCCCTGATTTTGAAAATCTGTAAGGGAAAGCAATAGCAGGAAGACCTGAAAGATTGATAGATACAGTAAAAATATCTGAAAGATACATTTTTATAGGGTCTTTCAGTTTTTCTCCTTTTTTAAAGGGAAGAGTTGGTGATACTGGCATCAGTAAAAGATCAAAATTTTCAAAATTTTTCATAAATTCTTTTAAAATTTTTGTTCTTATCTTCTGAGCCTTTAAATAATATTCCTCATAATACCCGCTTCTCAAAACAAATGTTCCAAGCAAAATTCTTCTTTTTACCTCCTCTCCAAATCCTTCTGTTCTTGTTTTTTCATACATTTCCCATAAATTTTCACTTTCTGATTTATAACCATATAAAACCCCATCATATCTTGCAAGATTTGATGATGCTTCTGCACAGGCTATTATATAATAAACAGGAATCGCATACTGGAAAGTTTCCATTTCAAATTCTTTAACTATTGCTATTTTTTCCTTTTCAAGAGTTTTAATAAACTCATCAAGGTGAATCTTAATTTCCCCATCAACATCTTCTGAGAAAGAATCTCTTAAAACTCCTATTTTTAAGGGAAATTGTAAAATTCTTTTTTCCTCAGGTAAATTGAAACTTGTTTTATCCCTTTCATCTTTTCCTTTTATCACATTAAAAATTATTTCAAGGTCTTCAATATTTTTAGAAAAAGGTCCTATCTGATCAAGAGAGGAAGCAAAAGCAACAAGTCCATATCTTGACACTGCTCCATAAGTTGGTTTCAAACCATAAACTCCACAGAAAGAAGCTGGCAATCTTATTGAACCTCCTGTATCAGAGCCAAGGGATAAGATAGACTCATTATTGGCAACTGAAATTGCTGAGCCACCGGAAGAGCCACCAGGAACTCTTTCTTTATCAAAAGGATTGCTTGCAGGTCCAAAAAAGGAGTATTCATTTGAAGAACCCATAGCAAATTCATCCATATTGGTTTTACCAATTATAATGGCATTTTCCTTTTTTATTCTTTCTATACATGTGGCATCATAAGGAGCAATGTAATTTTCAAGCATCCGAGAAGCACATGTGCATTTTAATCCTTTAACAAGAATGTTATCTTTAACTGAGACTGGGATACCAAAAAGCCTTCCCTCAATTTTACCCTCCTTTACTTTTTTATCAAGTATTTCTATTTCCTCAAAGATATTTTCATTTAAAGTTATAAAGGAATTAAATTCATTTTTCTTTGCTTTTTCAAAATATTCTTTTACTACTTCAGATGGTAATGCTTTTTTATTCTGATAAAGGGAAATAATCTCCTTAACCTTACTCAATGGGACTTTCTGTGACAAAGAAGTTCCCTTTTTTAAGAGGTGAGTTTTTAAATAAAAGTTCTCTATCTTTAAAATCTGAAACTTTATCTTCTCTCAAATCTGTTTGTAAATGTTCAAGGTAAAAAAATGGTTTTTCTTCTTTTAAATCAAGCTCATCAATTTTTTTAAAAAATTCTAAAATCTTTATAAAATGTTCAATATATTTTTCTTTTTTTTGAAGTCTTGCCAGTTCTAAAATTCTTTCAACTTCTTTTTCTAAATTCAATTTTAAAGAAGGTCTTTAATTCTTTCTTCTATTGTGCTTTTAGGAACAGCTCCTATGATTCTATCTACAACTTCTCCATTTTTAACGAAAAGCAGTGTTGGAATACTCATAACATAAAATTTTGAAGGAGTCTCAGAGTTATCATCCACATTAATTTTATAAAAATTAACCCTGTCCTTATATTCAGAATATAATTCTTCCATTGAGGGCTCAATCATTTTACATGGATGGCACCACTCAGCCCAGAAATCAACAACACAGGGTTTAGTTGATTTTAAAACTTTTTCTTCAAAATCCTTATCTGTGATTTCAGGAATAGCCATGAAGAAACAATAAAATTGCGGGGGCAGGATTTGAACCTGCGACCTTGGGGTTATGAGCCCCACGAGCTACCACTGCTCCACCCCGCGATGAATTATTATTATATCATAAAAAACTTTCATTTTCAATATCCATTCTAACCAAATTTTTAACTTAGTCCTATAAATTACCTTAAAATAAGAAATGATAAACTTTTTATTTTTCAATTTACTAATTTCTACCAATCAGGAGTCTTTAAGGACAAAGAGAGGTGATTATTTTTTTTCCGAAGATAAATTTAAACACTTTTACTTTAATTTATTATTAACAAATTTTTTATACTTTGAATCATATTATTCTTTTAAGTTGAAAAAAGAAAAAGCATTATACATTTCTACTTCAATACCCCTCACAGCCTCAATAGGAAAAGAAATATGGGATAAGAAGAAAAAAAACTTTTTCAGTTTCAAAGATTTAATATGGGATATAATGGGAATAGCTCTTTCAATATATATCATATATCCTGGATTTAAATAGTTACTTTAAATTTCTTTGCTTGTTTTTTCAAAAAATTTAAGAGAAGAAGGGTTTATTATTGAATTTTTATTTGTAATTTTAATTCCATTCAAAATATTTTTAACTGCAATTTCAACTTTTTTCATATTAAAGGTATAGGGAATATCGGGCGCCTCAATTATCTTAAAGGGAACATGCCTTGGTGAAGCCTTTTCTTTAAGTTCCCTCTTTATCCTTTCAATCAATTCCTGATTCAAAGAATAACCTTTTTTTAATTTTACAAATAAAATCAATCTTTCCTCATCACCATATTTTTTGGAAACAGCAAGACTATCCTCTATTTCTTTTATCTCTTCTACCACATTATAAATCTCTGAAGTTCCTATCCTTACTCCCTGAATTTTTAAAGTAGAATCTGACCTTCCCAGAAATGTTAAACCCTGTGTCTCTGAATGTAATATAACATAATCACCGTGTCTCCAGACATTTTTATTTTTAAAAAATTCAAAATAGGTTTCTCTATATTTTTTGAAATCCTTATCCCCCCAGAAATATAAAGGCATAGATGGAGAAGGAGCCTCACATACGAGTTCTCCAACTTTATCATAGATAGGTTCACCTTTTTCATCGTAAACACTCACCTTCATACCAAGTGCCCTTCCCTGCAGCTCACCTGCATGAACTTTTAAAGTAGGGCTTCCAGCAGCAAAACAACCGTTTATATCCGTTCCACCTGAAATTGAATTTAACCATAAATCATCTTTTATATTTTCATATACAAATATAAATCCTTCTTCAGACAGGGGCGACCCGGTCTGTGATATTTCTCTTAATGTTTTTAAATTGTACTTTCCCTTTGCCCTAAAGTTATTATTTTTTAGATGATTGATATAAGAAGCACTTAAACCAAAAATCGTTATTCTCTCTTCCTCAATAAGCTCAAACATCCTTCCCTCATCAGGATAAAGGGGATTTCCATCATAAAGAACAATTTTTGAACCAACAAATAAAGAACTCATTAACCAGTTCCACATCATCCAGGAAGGACTTGTTATATATGTTATAACATCACTTCTTTTTAAATCTGTATGTAAAATTAATTCCTTTAGATGATTTATTAAAACACCCATTCCACTCTGCACAATACATTTAGGTTTTCCTGTTGTTCCAGAAGAAAACATTATAAAAAGAGGATGTTCATAGGAAACCTGAATAAATTCTATATCCTTAAACTTTTCATCCTTAATAAAATCATGAAAATAAATTGCATTTTTGATAAAGGAAATATCCTTCTTTTCATTCGTGTAATTTACAACAATAACTTTTTCAACAGAAGGTAAATAATTTAAAATCTCCTTAATTCTTTCAAGATTATCGTACTTTTTTCCCTTATAAATATAAGAATCAACAGTGAATAAAATCTTCGGTTCAATTTGAGAAAATCTATCAATAACACCTTTAATACCAACTTCTGTTCCACAGGAAGACCAAACTGCCCCAAGGGATGAAGAGGCAAGTAAAAAAAGTGGGGTTTCGTATATATTCGGCATATAGGCAGCTACTCTATCTCCTTCTCTTAATCCAATCTTTTTTAAAGCAGAATTTAAAAGGGAAGTAAGTTCATAGAGTTTTTTATAAGAAATCTCCCTCCTTTCACCATCTTCTCTAATTTCTACAAAACAAATTTTTTCATCCTTTAACCTTAATAAATTTTCAGCATAATTAAATTTAGCACCCAAAAACCATTTTGCACCAGGGAAATTTTTTAAATCATCAACAATATAAGAAAATTTTTGGGAATAAATTATAGAAACATAATCCCATAAAAGCTCCCAGAATTTTTCTATGTTTTGAACTGAAAAATCATAAAGAGAAAAATAATCTTTAAAATTTAAATTTTCCCTTCTATTCACATACTCAATAAATTTTTTAATATTTGAATTTTCAATAATTTCTTTATCAGGTTCCCACAATACCCTGCGGTTTTTCTTCATCTTTTCTAAATTCTCACACTGAAAGGAACAGGGTGAAAGGTTAATATAAAAACAAGAATACAGATAATTCCTATTATCTTATCTTTTCTTTCAAGAGGTGTTATATTATCTATTGGGGGTGGATGTCTTAGTCCGAATAAAAGAAGCAAAAATCCCCAGAAAAACCAGCCGGGCCAGAAAAATCCCATTAAAATTAAAAAGGGAAATAGAAAAAATTGAATAATTTGAAACTTTTCACCAACTAAAGCATAGATTATATGACCACCGTCAAGCTGTGAAAAGGGTAATAGGTTCATTGCTGTTACAAAAAAACCAATCCATCCAGCAAAGGCAACAGGATGAAGTAAAACATTTGCATCAGGTGGAATATCTTTTCTTATTATGGAAAAAAGAAACTTAAATAAAAGGGGATCACCCAGAAATAAACCTCCTTCCCCTCTTCCTGTAACTACTTTTGAGTTAAGTATACCCCAGATAGTAAAGGGAATTGAAACTATTATTCCTGATAATGGACCTGCAGCTCCTATTCTTAAAAGAGTTTTTTTATCAGGAATTGTTGATTTCATTTTTATAAAAGCACCAAAAGTTCCCACAAGGGGATGGGGAACAGGTATAAAATAAGGAAGAGTTGCTTCAACTCCATATTTTCTGCTTGTTAAAAAATGACCCATTTCATGCGATAAAAGAATTGAAAGAAGTGCAAAGGAAAAAGGAAAACCGTATAAAAGGGATTTTGGAAATTCCTTCAAAAATTTTTCAAAATCAGCAAGATAATGCATTGAACCAGCAAACATTGTTGTTATTACTGTTAATAAAAACAAAATAAGAGGCACAATGAAATCCTTTGTCTTTAATTTGTATTCAGGATGAACTTCAAGAGCATAATAGACTCCCTTTAATTTATAAATAGATGGAACATAATTTATTTCCTTTAATCTCTCTTTCAGATAAAATAATCCTTCCCTTACATCAGGTGTGATAAAATAACCTATATAAATAGTTTTTCCCTTCTTTATGTAAGAATCGTGAATTACAAAAATCTCTTCTACCCTTTTAGTTATATCGTCCATTTTTAATTAAGAGTTCTGCACTTTTACAGGTATTTGCAAGTAAACCCGCAACTGTCATCGGACCCACACCTCCTGGAACAGGTGTTATATAATCAACAATATCCTTTACCTCTTCAAAATCTACATCACCTATCCAAGAATCTCCTTCCTTATGAATACCCACATCTATAACAACCTGTCCCTCTCTAACAAAATCTTTCTTAATTAATCTTTTAACACCTGCTGCAACTATCAAAATATCTGCTTCCTGTGTTATTTTATTCAAATTTTCAGTTTTTGAATGACAGACTGTAACTGTTGCATCTCTTCCTTTGAGTAATAAAGAGAGAGCCATTGGTTTTCCGACAATGTTACTTCTTCCAACAATTACAACATGTTTTCCTGTAACAGATATTTTATAATAATCAAGAATTTTTAGAATTCCATAAGGGGTTGCAGGAATAAAAACAGGATCACCTCTAACAAGTTTTCCAAGATTATAGGGAGTAAAACCGTCAACATCCTTTTCAGGTGGTATAAACTCAGCAATCTCTTCAGGGTCAAGATGATTTGGCAGAGGAAGTTGAACTATTATACCGTGAACATTTTTGTCTTCCCCTTTTATTTTAATTTCTTCTTTTAATTTTTCTTTAGATATATCACCTGGAAAATGTATTATTTCACACTTTATGTCAATCTTCTCAGCAGTTTGTTTTTTATTTTTTACATATAAAAGTGAAGCAGGGTTATCACCGATAAGAAAAACATTTAAAAAAGGGGTTATTCCTTTTTCTTTAAGTTCAAGAACTTTCTCATGTATTTCTTTTCTCCACTCAGAAGAAACAAGTTTACCATCCAATATTTTAGCCATAATCCCCTCCCTTTTCATATTAAAAATATTTTTTTAACCTTTTACCAAGGTCTGATTTTAAAAATTTAATTCTTTCCTTATAAAGTATCTGTTTTGCTAATATAAAATTTTTCTTTTCTTCTATTTTTTTAATTTCATTATTAAGAGAAATGTATTTTAAAACTCCGTAATTATCAAATATTAAAAAATATAAAATTAAAAGCATTAAAAGAATAAAAGATATAAAATTTCTGTTTTTCACAGAGTTAATTTTTTTCCCCAGAAAATTCCCTTATACTCACTTTCAATTTCAAGTAATCTATTATATTTACAGGTTCTTTCCCCTCTTGCAACTGCACCTGTTTTTATAAAAAGGGAACTGGTACCAACTGATAAATCTGATATAAAGGTATCTTCAGTTTCACCTGATCTATGGGAAATAACAGTGTTATAATTATTTGACTTAGCCATATTTATAACATCAAGGGTTTCTGTTAAAGTTCCTATCTGATTTAATTTTATTAGAATGGCATTTGCTATACTTTCTTTTATTCCTTTTGAAAATCTTTTTTCATTTGTAACAAAGATATCATCCCCAACTATCATTATTTTATCCTTAAATTCAGAGGTAAAAATTTTCCATGCTTCCCAGTCTTCTTCTGCAAGAGGATCTTCAATTGAAAAAATAGGATAATTCTTTATTATATCTGAATAAAACTTCATCAGTTCATCAAAATTTAGTTCTTTTCCTTCAAGCCTGTAAGTTCCTTCCTCCTTATTCCATAACTCAGTAGCCGCAACGTCCAATGCAAGATAAATTTCTTTTCCTGGTTTATATCCAGCCCTTTCTATGGCTTTAAGGATAAAATCAAGAGCTTTTTTTGTATTTTCTATAAAAGGTGCAAAACCACCCTCATCTCCCACTGAAGTTTGTAAACCATTCTCTTTAAGTAAAATTTTCAAAGTGTGATAAACTTCAGAACCTGCTCTTAATGCATCTTTAAAGGTAGAAAATCCAATTGGAACTATCATAAATTCCTGAATATCAAGTGGATTATCTGCATGAACACCACCGTTTATAAAATTCATCATAGGAATAGGTAAAAAATTAGCATTTACGCCACCAATGTACCTAAAAAGAGGAACACCTGCTACATGGGCTGCTGCCCTTGCAACAGCAAGAGAAACACCAAGAATAGCGTTTGCTCCAAGCCTTGATTTATTTTCCGTTCCATCAAGATTTATCATAAGCTCATCAATTTTTCTCTGTTCAAAAACCTCCATATCTTTTATTCTTGGAGCAATCTCATTTTCAACAGAACTTATGGCTTTTAAAACACCTTTTCCAAGAAACCTTTTTTTATCACCATCCCTTAGTTCAAGTGCCTCAAAAGTTCCTGTTGAAGCCCCGGATGGAACAAAAGCAGAACCTTTAGCACCATTTTCAAGGATACATACAACTTTCAGGGTAGGATTACCCCTTGAATCAAGAACTTCATAAGCTTTTAAATCCTTTATTTTCATAATAAATTGTAAGAATTAAAAATAGATTATTGCAATTCTTCTCTTTCTATTTTACCATCTCTTAAATAGATAATTCTTCTTGCTCTCTTTGATACATCAGGGTCATGGGTTACTACAATTACTGTTTTGCCCAATCCACTTAACCTGTCAAAAATATCTAAAATTTCATTCCCGGACTTTGTATCAAGATTACCTGTTGGTTCATCAGCAAGTAAAATTTCAGCTCCTCCCACAAGTGCTCTTGCTATTGCTACCCTTTGCATTTCTCCTCCTGAAAGTTCATGAGGTCTGTGATTCCTTCTTTCATAAAGTCCGACTTCTTTTAAATAATATTCAGCAAGCTCCTTTCTCTTTGTTTTTGGAAGACCCATATATATCAAAGGTAACTCAACATTCTCTATTGCAGTTATTCTCGGAATAAGATGAAAAGATTGAAAAACAAAACCCACTTCCCTGTTTCTTATTTCAGCAAGTTCATCCTCTGAATAATTTGATATGTCCTTACCTTTAAAAATATATTTACCTTCAGTAGGTCTATCAAGAAATCCAATTATATGTAAAAGAGTGCTTTTTCCAGAACCTGATGGACCCATAATTGCAATATACTCTCCTCTTTCAACTCTAAGTGTTATGCCATCTAAAGCATTAATAAAAGTTTTTCCCATAATATAAATTCTTTTAACATCCAAAAGTTCAATTAAAATCATTTTGTCTTTGACTTTTTCTTTTCTTTTTCTGATTTAATTTTTACTTTTTCACCATCCTTAAGTTTTTTTAAAATATCTTCAGGTCCTGTTATTACTGTATCGGAAACATTAAGTCCCTTTACAATTTCAATTCTTGTGAGACCTTTTATACCTGTTTTAACATATTGTTTTTTTGCTTTTGAGTTTTTAATAAGGAAAACAAAAGTTTTGGGCTCTCTGTTTTCTGATTCCATCTTTTCAGCTTTTTCTCTACCAAGAGCAGAATAAGGGAGTGTAATTGCACTATCCTTTTCTGCTGTTATAATCTCACAGGAAGCACTCATACCTGGAATAAGAAAATCATTTTTTTCTAACATATCAATTTCTACTTGAAATTTTGGAGTCTCAGTAGTTCTATTTAAATTAGAACTAAAAGAAGAACTAACAAATCCACCAACTCTTGCAACTTCACCTTTAAAAATTGTGTCGGGAAATGCATCTACTTTTATGTTTACCCTCTGCCCTCTTTTTATTTTAGGAATTTCAGTTTCATCGATTTCACATTTTACTATCATCTTACTCCTATCAGCAATTATCATTATAACAGATGCTGGATTATTAACTGTCCCTGCAATAACGATTTCCCCTTCCTTTTTATAAACCTCAATAACCTCTCCATCAATAGGGGACCTTATATAACATTTTGACAATCTGTTTTCTATTTCTTTTAAACTAAAACTATCTTCTTTTACCTTAAAGGAAATTGCCTTAAGATTTGCTTCAGCATTTTCAAATTCTTTTTGTGAGATTAAATTTTTTTCATATAAATTTTTTTCCCTATCAAAATTAATTCTTGCCATTTTTAACTTATACAAATCCTCCTCTAACATTAATTTTATTTTTTCTTTTTGAGTTTCATACTCAGATGGATCAATAATACATAGAAGATCACCTCCTTTAACAAAATCTCCTTTATTAAAAAAAATTTTTTTTATTTTCCCTATAACTTCAGAACTGATTTCTACCTGTTTGTAAGCTTCAATAGTTCCGTAAGTTTTGACACTTTCTGATATAAAACCCTTTTTTACCACCTCAATTTCAACAAATTTTTCCTTTTTTCCAGTTTTTAAGTTGAGAAAAATTAAAATTATGAGTAAAAAAATTATTCCTGATATTATTAAAATTTTCTTCATTTTATTTCTCCACCTTTATAAGTTAAATTTCCTGTTAAATAAAGATAAAAGGATACAGAAAGTTTATAGTTATAAAGAGAATTAATATAATCAACTTCAGAATTTTTTAAATTCTCTTCAGCCTGCCTTAATTCAATTGAGGATAACTTTCCCAGTTTAAAACTCTCTTCTGCATACTTATATCCGATCTCAGAGTTTTTAAGTTTTTCTTTTGATATATCAAGTGCTTTTTTTGAAATTTCTATTTCTCTTTTTGCCTTTTCATAATTAATTTTAGATAAAAGATAAATTCTCTTAAAGTTTTCATTTTCAAAATCCCTTCTGATTTTATTTCTCAAAATATTGAAAGGATAATCCCAGAATCTTAAAGAAAAGGTAACATAGAGACCTCTTGAGCTTTCAGGATTTCTAAAAAGGGAATTTAGGGATGAATCAGAAAAGGAATAGTAATAGGAAAGATAAACCTCTGGCATAAAAGAAAAAACACTGTAAATAAAATTTAAGTTCTGTGCCTTTTTTACCTGTTTCTCAGATTCAACAGGATAAAAAAGATTTTTCTCTTTTTCCTCAAATTTTAGAGTTTCTATCTCAATATCTAAGGGAATGTAAAGAAAATCTTTTTCCTCACCGATTATGTAGTTAAAATCGTAAAGGGCGTCATAAAAATTTTTTTCAGCTTGACTTTTATTTAAATAGGCATCATTAACCTGAATTTTTATATTCATAAAATCTAAATAAGAAATTAACCCATTTTTATATTTTTCTTCAGCAAGTTTATAATTTTCTTCAGCTCTTTCAAGACTCTTTTGAACTGCTTTTAAAATATTTCTTGTTCTTAAAACATTAAAGTATTTTGATTCAAGTTCATAAATAAATTTCATTTTATATTCTGTTAAATATAATCTCCCCCTTTCTTTTTCAAAATATGAATCTAAAGCACCAATAAGGTTAGAAGGAGAAAGTATAGGCACATTTATTGATGTGGTAAAAGTGTAGCCTTTACTAACAGAGTAAAAAATGGGGGTTGGAACTCCTGGAATAAATGTTTTTATTCCCCTTCTTGTATCTGAATAACTACCCTGAGCGCTGACTGATGGAAGATTGCTAAAAACTGAATTTACAAAATCAATATTTCTTAAAAGATCATTTTTTTCTTCCATTTTTATTTCAGGATTTTTTTTAAAGGCAAGTTTAATAAACTCATCAAGACTTATTTTAACTGAATCAATTTTTATTAAAAGTAAAATTAAAATCATAATTTTCTCCTTTTATTCAAATCTTAAACATTCAATGGGGTCCTTTTTTGCTGCCTGTGAAGCAGGATAAATTCCAAAGAATATTCCAACAACCATAGAAAATAAAAGAGCAATAAATATACTCCAAGGGGGAATCCTTGAAGGTAAAGGAGTTAAAACATCAACCAGTTTTCCTATTAAGGCTCCGAGAAAAAGACCTAAAAAACCTCCAATTGAAGTTAACAAAATAGCTTCAAGCAAAAACTGATATAAAATATCTTTTCTTTTTGCCCCAACTGCCATTCTGATACCTATTTCCTTTGTTCTTTCAGAAACTGAAACAAGCATTATGTTCATTATTCCAATTCCACCAACAAGTAAGGCTAAAGAAGCAATACCTATCATTGCTGCAAATATACCTCCTGTTATTGACCTATAAATTTGAAGAAGCATTTCCTGCGTATTTAAAGAGAAATTATCCTCATCCGTGAAAAATAGTGTTCTTCTTTTTCTTAAAAACTTCCTCAATTCTTCCATTGCTTCCTTTATCTCATAATTCTTTTTTATTTTCACCTGAATAACAGGACTTATAAAAACCTCCTGCCAGTCAAATACTGGCTTTCCTTTTAATTCTTTACCTTTTGAAAAGGGTAATATGATAATTCTATCAAGTGATTGTCCAAAAATTTCCCCTCTTTTTTTTAAAACTCCAATAATTAAAAAATTCTTATTCCCTATTTTTATTTCTTTACCCAGCGGATCTTCTTCCTCAAATAGAGTTTCTTCAATATATTTTCCAATTACACATACATTTCTTTTAAAAAATTCATCCTCTTCATTTAATTTTCTTCCACTTTCAATTTTATATCCTGATACTTCAAAGTAAGATGGAGTTACTGCTATTACATCTAAATCTTCAAGTTTCTTATTTTTATATTTTGCTTCTTTTAAATTAAATAAATCAAGGGAAATGGAAGCATCTTCAACAAAATCAAGTTCTTTGATATCCTTTAAATCATCCTCTGTAAAATCAGGAAATTCTTTAAATTTTTTCCACCATTCTCTTTCTGCTGACCCCACAAAGACCTTCCATTTATATTTTTGAATATAAATAACATCTGAACCAACAGCTCCGAATTCTTTATAAACATAACCGTTTATTCCCTCAATAATTGACATCATTGATATAACAGTTCCAACACCTATTATAATTCCAAGAGTTGTTAATACAGATCTTAATTTATGGGTTTTTATACCATAAAGTGAAATCTGAAATAGATCAGAAATTTTCATATTATTTAAGGGTCACATCCAGAAAAAGCATTATAACAACACCAAGGACGGTTCCAAAGGTGGCTAATCTTTCATGACCTTTTCTGTGGGTTTCTGGCACAATCTCGTCACTAATAACATAAATCATGGCACCAGCTGCAAAACCCATGGCATAAGGCAAAATAGGCTTTGCAATACTGATAAGCCAGGCTCCAAAAATAGCAAGAGGAATCTCAATCAAACCCGACCTTATTCCTGTTATCGCTGCATAAAACCTTTTACCAAATCCAGCTTCAAGTGCAGAAACCGAAACTGAAAAACCTTCCGGAATATTCTGAATTCCAATGGCAAGCATCAAAATAATAGCATCCTTTATATTACCTGATCCAAAACCAATTCCAACAGCAAGACCCTCTGGCATATTATGAATTGTTATGGCAATTATAAAAAGCCATATACCCTTTAACCTTTCAGTTTTAACACCTTCTTTTCCTAATACAGGATGTATATGAGGTATAATATGGTCACCTAAATCAAGAATAAAAGAACCAAGCAATATTCCAATAAGAACAGGAATAATTCCACCCTTCTCAATCCCAGGTAAAATCAAACTTGTAAAACTTGCTGCAAGCATAACACCTGCAGCAAATCCAAGAAGAGTATCAATCAATTTCTGAGAGGGTTTGGTAAAGAAAAAAATTAAAAGAGCACCTAACAAATTTAAAAAGGAAATAACTAAACCACCAAGAAGTCCGAGAATTACTTTATTTCCTCCCAGTGATAAATCTAAAAATATTTTTTCAATCAATTCCATATTATAGAAAGTTATAATTATAAGATAAGTTATCTTAAAAGAAAAAAATTAAATTAATCATGAAAGAAAACAGATTTAACAGAATTAAAAAAAGGGGCTTTTTAGTAAAGTAATAATGTTGTTATTTTGCATATTTTGATATTATAATTATTATATGGAAATATTTGGAATAGGACTTACATTGCTTGCAGGAGTTTTAACTTATCTTGCTTGGAGTAATGGCAGATGGATGAAGGAAATGCTAAGTAAACAAAATGAAATGCTAAATAAACAAAATGAAATTTTAAATAAACATACTGAAATACTAAACAAGCAGACAGAAACATTAAATAAACAAAGTGAAATGTTAAATAAACAAACTGAAATGTTAAATAAGCAAAGTGAAATGTTAAATAAGATAGCAGAAATGTTAAATAAGCAATCAGAAACACTTAATAGACACACAGAAATCCTAAACAGGCAAACAGAAATGTTAGAAAAAATAAGTGAGATGCTTTATAAAATGGATGAAACTTTAAAGGTTATGGAGAAGAATGCTGAGGAAAGGCATAAGGAAGTATTGGAAATTATAAAGCATTTGAAATAATTAGAATTAATCTTTAATTTTTTAACAATTTATTTTATAATTTAAATATTATGAATTTTGAAGAATATTTAAAAGAAATCAATATTAAAATTTTAAATTTTTGTAAAAAATATAATTTTTTTCATCATAAAGATGATCTTTTAGGAGAAGCATTTTTATGTTTTAA
>JBDRZP010000029.1 GCA_039804025.1 candidate division WOR-3 bacterium | reverse complement strand
AGATCCATTTAGGAAAATAGAGGAAAACCAACTTCATGGTAGCAAAATAGAAGATATAACTGAAGGGGACTTAAATTTAATAAGGGAATTATTAGAGGAGAACGAGAAGCTTTTTGATATAAAAATTGAAGAACTTTTGAGGGTGAGGGGAGAGATACTTAAACCTGAAAAAGTTTATAGAAAAATAGTTCCCAAAAAATGAAAACTTAAATCTGTAAACAGATTTTCCAAAAAAAACTCAAAAGGAATTGTTTAATTTTAGCCAATTAAAAGATGTATATTTTTTAGGGCATATGGGGGTCGATTTATTTGGAGTACAAGAAGATAAAAATCACTATTGAAAAATTTAAAGAGGACTGTATAGGAAATTGAACCAGAAAAATTTAATATAAACCCGGTCTAAATGTTATGGTATTCTACAAAATCTTGACATTTTATATTTTTTTACCTTATAATTAGGAATGCTAACTGTAAGGAGGTAAAATATGCAAATTTTAATTTTGGCAGTTTTAATAACAATTGGAAGTTTTGAAAAAGGTAAGGAAATTTTTGTAAAAAAATGCTCAGCCTGTCATACAATAGGTGAAGGAAAAAGGGTTGGTCCTGACCTTATGGGAATCACAGAAATAAGGAATATTGAATGGCTTAAAAAATTTATAAATAAACCATCAGATTTTTTTGGAAAGGATAAAATTGCTGATTCTCTTTTAAAGGAATACGCTATTAAAATGCCTGACCAGAATTTAGAGGAAGAAGAAATACTTTCCATTATAGAATATTTGAATACTGCTTCTAAAGGTGAGATGAAGGTTGAAGAAAAAAAGGAAGTGAAAATAAGTCCTGAAGAAATTCCCTTTGATAAAGAAAAGTATGAAAGGGGAGAAATGCTTTTTAAGGGTGAAATAATTTTTAAAAATAAAGGTTTACCATGTATTTCCTGTCACAGCATAAAGAATTTATTCACTTTCGGAGGTGGAAAACTTGGTCCTGATTTGAGTTTAAGTTTTAAAAATTATGGTGAAGAAGGACTTAAACTTGCTTTAAAAGATATTCCCTTTCCAACCATGGTTCCTGTTTATAAAAATAAACCACTTCTTGAAGAAGAAATAGATGCAATTACTTATTTTCTTTCTAAACTGGAAACTAAAAATAAAGAAAAAAATCCCTTTACTTTTGCAATAATTTTAGCATTTTTAATTTTTTTAATCCCCCTTTTTATATTCAGAAATAGAAGTAAAGGAGTGAGAAAAAATCTTTTAAAAGGAGGTAAATAAAATGGGATGGATAAAGGATATTTTTTCTCCCAGTTTAAGGAAATGGGAAGAATTCTATAGAAATAGATGGCAGTATGATAAGGTAGTAAGGAGCACCCATGGAGTAAATTGCACAGGAGGGTGTTCCTGGATGGTTTATGTGAAAGACGGAATTATTGTATGGGAACTTCAGGCAACTGATTATTACGGACTTAAAGAAGAATTACCCCCTTACGAACCAAGGGGATGTCAGAGAGGGATTTCCTTTTCCTGGTATATATATTCACCTATAAGGGTAAAGTATCCATATATTAGAAGGGTTCTTTATGATTTATGGAAAAAAGCTCTTGAAGAGAAAAAAGACCCTCTCCTTGCCTGGTCAAGTATTGTGGAAAATGAAGAAAAAAGAAAAATTTATCAGAGAGCAAGGGGAAAGGGAGGATTTATAAGAATAAAATGGGAAGAGGCACTTGAAATAATTTCTGCGTCACTCATACACACAATTAAAAAATGGGGACCTGACAGAATAATAGGTTTTTCCCCTATTCCTGCTATGAGTATGCTTTCCTATTCTGCTGGAACAAGATTTTTACAATTACTGGGTGGAGTCTGTCTTTCCTTTTATGACTGGTATTCTGATTTGCCTCCTGCTTCACCTGAAATATGGGGAGAACAAACTGATGTTGCTGAAAGTGCTGACTGGTACAATTCAAAGTTTATTGCTGTTATGGGTTCAAATTTGAATATGACGAGAACTCCTGATGTTCATTTTGTAGCAGAAGCAAGGCATAATGGAACTAAACTTGTCGTTTTTTCTCCTGATTTTTCTCAGGTTTCAAAATATGCTGACTGGTGGATACCAGTTAATATTGGTCAGGATGGTGCTTTCTGGATGGCTGTCAACCATGTGATTTTAAAGGAATTTTATTATGAAAAGAAAACACAGGAATTTGAAAATTACATTAAAAAATATTCTGATGCTCCTTTCCTTGTAATTCTTGAGAAAAAAGGTGAGAATTATAAGGCAGGTAGATTTTTAACTGCTTCACAGATAGATGAATATAAAGATGAGGAAAATTCTTCCTTTAAATTCCTTGTTTTTGATAAAAACAAAAACACTGTTAAAATGCCAATGGGTTCAATTGGATTCAGATGGCAGAAGGAAAAGGGTAAATGGAATCTAAAGATGAAGGATGGAAAAACTGGTGAAGATATTGAGCCTCTTTTATCCTTTATAGATTCAGGAGACGGTGCTTTATCTGTTGAATTTCCCGATTTTTCTTCTGGCAAAATTTTAAAAAGGGAAGTTCCGGTTAAATACATTGATACAGTGAATGGTAAAATTCCTGTTACAACTGTATTTGACCTTTTAATGGCTCAATTTGGTGTTAAGAGAAACTTAAAGGGTGATTATCCTGAAAGTTATAATGATGATTTGCCCTATACTCCCTTCTGGCAGGAAAAGTTAACAAGGGTAGACGCTAAAACAGTAATTCAATTTGCAAGGGAATGGGCTGAAACAAGTAAAAAGACAGGTGGAAAGTGTTCTGTTATAATAGGGGCGGGAATAAACCATCATTATCACAACAATCTAATTTATCGTGCTGCAATCTGTGCTTTAATTTTAACAGGCTGTGTTGGAAAAAATGGAGGTGGATTAAATCATTATGTGGGGCAGGAAAAGATAAGACCTATTGCTCCCTGGTCCTGTATTGCCTTTGCGCTTGACTGGATAAGACCCCCCCGTTTAATGAATACTCCTTCCTTTCATTATATTCATTCAGATCAGTGGAGATATGAGGGAGAGTTTAACGAATATTCACCTATTTATGAAGAATCTGAAATTTCAAAGGGTCATACTATTGATATTGAGGCAAAAGCTGTAAGGATGGGCTGGCTTCCCTTTTATCCTCAATTTAATAAAAATCCTCTTGACCTTGTTAAAGAATTAAAAGAAAAGGGCCTTAATGATGAAAAGGAAATAATAAATTACATTGTTAGAAAGATTAAAGAGAGTGAAATTAAATTTTCTGTTCAGGATCCTGATGCTGAGGAAAACTGGCCAAGAATATTTTTTATATGGAGAGGAAATGCTTTAATGTCTTCTGCAAAAGGACATGAATATTTTCTAAAACATTACCTTGGAACGCATCATAATGTAATTTCTGAAGAGGTTGCAAAGGATTTTGTTAAGGAAGTTATCTTTCGTGATAAGGCACCCGAGGGAAAATTTGATTTAATTATTGACATAAATTTCAGAATGGATACATCTGCTTTATATTCTGATATAGTTTTACCAACTGCTACCTGGTATGAAAAGAATGACCTAAATGCTACTGACTTACATTCTTTCATTCATCCCCTTCAGGAAGTTGTTCCTCCCTGTTTTGAATCAAAGACAGACTGGCAAATTTTTAAGGAGATAGCAAAAAAATTTTCAGAAATGGCTGAAAAATACCTTCCTGATAAAGTTTTAGATATAGTTTCTATTCCCTTAATGCATGATACACCGGATGAGCTTGCTCAGAGAGAAATAAAGGATTTTATGAAGGGTGAATGTGAGGCGATTCCAGGTAAAACAATGCCCAAATTTGTTCTTGTTGAAAGGGATTACAAAAATCTTTACAGGAGATTTGTTTCCCTTGGTCCACTTGTTAAAAAAATAGGTATTGGTGCCCATGGTGTAACATGGAAGGCTGAGGAATTTTATAATGAGCTCCTTGAAAAGTTCCCTTATGAAGAATGGGATGGTGAAAAATATCCTTCTCTTAGGAAAGAAAAAGATGCAGCAAATGTTCTTTTATATCTTGCCCCTGAAACTAATGGAAAAGTTTCTTATAAAGTTTTTGAACTGGAAGAGGAAAAAATTGGTCTTCCTCTTAAAGACCTGGTTGAAGGTGAAAAGGATCTCTATTATACCTTTGATGATCTTGTATCATCTCCAAAAAGAATTTTTACTTCACCCTGCTGGTCTGGAATTACAAGTAATGGAAGAGCCTATGCTCCCTTCTGCATAAATATTGAAAGACTTGTGCCTTTCAGAACACTAACCGGAAGACAACACTTTTACCTTGACCATCCAGGTTATATTGCTTTTGGTGAAAACTTGCCTACTTATAAACCAAGACCTGATGTTAAAGTTCTCAGAGAAACTGAAAAAAGCATAGGAGACGATGCAATCCTTTTGAATTATTTAACGCCTCATGGAAAATGGCACATTCATTCTACCTACTTTGATAACCTTAGAATGCTAACACTTTCAAGAGGTTGTGAGCCTTTATGGATAAGTGAAAAGGATGCTGAAAAAATCGGGATAAAGGATAATGACTGGGTAGAAGTTTATAATGATAATGGAGCAGTTGTTACAAGAGCAGTTGTAAGTGCAAGAATTCCAGAAGGGGTATGCATCCTTTACCATTCCCCTGAAAGAACAGTTTCTGTTCCAAAAGCACCTGTTAGAATGAATAGAAGAGCAGGAGGACACAATAGTTTAACAAGGACAAGGCTTAAGCCTCTTTTAATGATGGGAGGTTATGGACAGTTTACATATGGGTTTAATTACTGGGGACCAACAGGAGTTAATAGAGACACCTATGTTTTTGTTAGAAAACTTGAAGGAGAACCAATCTGGTAAAAAGGAGGTATTAAAATGGATGTAAGAATTCAAATAAGTATGGTTTTTCATCTTGATAAATGTATAGGTTGCCATACATGCAGTATAAGTTGTAAAAATGTATGGACAGATAGAAAGGGTGCTGAATATATGTGGTGGAATAATGTGGAAACAAAGCCTGGAACAGGATACCCAACTTTATGGGAGGATCAAGAAAAATATAAAGGCGGATGGGAAAAGAAAGATAGTGTTTTAAAGCCTAAACTTCAGGGGAAACTTAAAGGACTTTTAAACATATTTTATAATCCCTTTTTACCAACAATCGATGATTATTATGAACCCTGGACATATAGATACAGTGACCTTTTTGATTCACCACCGATGGATGACCAGCCGAGTGCAAGACCGATTTCCCTTATAACAGGAAAAACGATTGATGTTGAGTCAGGACCCAACTGGGATGACGATCTTTCAGGAACTCCCTTTTATGCAAAAAATGATCCTAATTTAAAAAATTTAACAGAGGAAGAGAAAAATATAATTTTTGAAATGGAAAACATTTTCCACTTTTATCTCCCAAGAATTTGTAATCACTGTTTAAATCCCACCTGTGTTGCAGTTTGTCCTTCAGGAGCAATTTATAAAAGAGGTGAGGATGGTATTGTCCTCGTAAGTCAGGACAAATGCAGAGGATGGAGAATGTGTGTATCAGGTTGTCCTTATAAAAAGGTTTATTATAACTATGAAACAGGGAAATCTGAAAAGTGTATTCTTTGCTATCCAAGAGTAGAAACAGGTCAAGCACCTATGTGTTTTCATTCCTGTGTTGGAAGAATAAGGTATATGGGAGTTTTACTTTACGATGCTGAGAAAATTGAGAGTGCTATAAAAAGTGAGGATAAAGATATTGTAAAATCTCAACTTGATTTAATTCTTGACCCTTTTGATAATAAAGTAATCGAAAATCTTAAGAAGAAGGGAATTAAGGAGGAAATTATTGAATATGCACAAAATTCGCCTGTTTATAAATTTGTAAAAAAATTTAAAATTGCCCTTCCCCTTCATCCTGAATTTAGGACTTTACCAATGTTATTTTATGTTCCTCCACTTTTACCTGTTAAAGCAAAAAAAGAAAATTGCAAATTAAGGTTACTGGAGAGTTTTTTCTCTGAACCGGAAAATTTCAGAGCACCTATTAAATACCTTGCCTCTCTTTTTTCCGCAGGTGATGAAAATTTGATAAAGGATGTTTATAAGAGATTAATTGCAGTGAGAATTTTCAAAAGATGGAAAGAAGTTGGTGATTTAAAAGATGAAGAAAAGGATAAATATTTAAAAGAGGCAGGGCTTGATGAAAAAGAATTGGAGGAAATATTTGAATTAACTTCAATTGCAAGTATTGAAAAAAGATTTGTGATTCCACCTTCAGGAAGGGAAGAAATGATTGATGATGTATATAAATTCAAAGGTGAAACAGGTTTTGGATATAAAAGAAAACCCGAAAGAAGATGGTAAAAAAAATTCTTTATTTATACAGTAATCTATTCAGATATCCTGAAGAAAACTATAAGGAATATGCCTTTGAACTTTTAAAGTTATTGAAAGATGATGTTTTTTTTAAAAAATTTTTTGAAATTGTAAAAGATCTTGATATTTTTTCCTTAAGGGAAATATATACAAGGACTTTTGATTTAGCTCCTTCATCACCACCTTATATAGGTTATCACCTGTTTGAAGATTCCTATAAAAAGGGAGAATTCCTTGTTAAATTGAAAAAGATTTATGAAAAAAATAAATTTTCTTTTGATGAGAGAGAATTGCCCGACCATATCTCCATCCTTATTGACTTTATAAATTTTAAAGGTTTTGAAAAGGAAGATGTAAAAGTTATTCTTGAAGAGGGTTTGTTGCCATCTTTAGTTAAAATGAAATCCTTGCTTTCAAGGGAAAATCCCTATTTATTTTTAATGGAATCCCTTGAAGTTTTTTTAAATAGGTTCAAATCCCCTATTATTTCTTTAATTCAAAATGAATGATTTAATATTTTTTGCTATTTTCCCTTATATTTCCCTTTTTATAGCAATAATCTTTTCCCTTTATAGATACTTTTCTGACAGATTTTCCTTTTCCAGTTTATCCTCACAGTTTCTTGAAAGTAAAAAACTTTTTTATGGTTCTATAGGGTGGCATTACGGAATAATAATAATAATTCTTTTCTTTCATCTTTTAGCACTGTTATTTCCTGATTTATTAAGGAATTTTTTAAAAGGAACTTTAAATCTCTATTTTTTTGAAATTACAGGATTGGGAATTGCAATTTTTACATTTTTTAGTTTATTCATTCTCTTCTTAAGGAGAATTTTAGACTCAAGAATAATTTCAGTTTCGAGTTTTTTTGATTATTTACTTATATTTTTACTTTTAATACAGGTTTTAACAGGTATTTATATTGCAATTTTTAAAAGATGGGGTGCTTTGTGGTCACTTGATACAGTTGTTCCCTATTTACTTTCTCTTTTAAAATTTAAACCTGATATAAGTTATATAAAAAATTTTCCCTTTTTAGTTAAACTCCATTTTTTCAATGCCTTTCTTTTAATATTTATTTTCCCATTTACAAGACTTATTCATATTTTCACTTTTCCTGTGAGATTTGTTATAAGACCCTATCAGCTTGTTGTCTGGAACAGGAGGCGTTAATATGGAAAAAATGGAATTAATTAAAAGAGAGGGTTTAAAAGGAAATCCAAATCTTGGTCTTATTGGAGCGACCCTTGGTTTTTTTATAGGTTTTGCGGCAGTAAGTTTATACGGTCCTGCTGCAAAAAATTTTAAAGAAATTCTCGGACTTTCCGGCATTTCCCTTGGTTTACTTGTTTCAATTCCCCAGTTAACAGGCTCTCTTTTGAGAATTCCCTTTGGAGCAATGGCGGATAAATTTGGTGGGAAAAAAGCCTTTATGATTCTTTTTTTACTCTCAATTATTGGAATGGCTGGTCTAATTTTTATTTTGTTTAATTATTTTCCGGATAAATTAAGGATGTCCCATTATCCTTTGATTCTTTTTTTCGGTGCCTTATGTGGTTGTGGTGTCGCAACCTTTCCTGTAGGAATTTCGCAGGTTTCTTACTGGTTCCCTCAAAAGAAACAGGGTTATGTTCTTGGTATTTATGGAGGGCTTGGCAATACAGCACCGGGAATATTTACCCTCTTATTACCTTTTGCTCTTTCCAATTTAGGTTTACCAAAGGCCTATCTTTTATGGTTTATATTTTTAATTTTAGGAACTATACTTTATGCTTTAATTTCATGTGATTCCTTTTATTTCCAATTAAAGTCAAGAAATTTTACTGATGAAGAATCAAAGAAAATTGCTTTTTCCCTTGGACAGGAAATTTTTCCATCAAGTAAATTTAAAGAGGCTCTTATTATTTCTGCTAAAAATATTAAAACATGGATACTTTTTTCCCTCTACTTTACCTCTTTTGGTGGTTTCCTTGCTTTGACTACCTGGCTTCCTTCCTATTTTTCTCTTTTTCATAATCTTGATATAAAAACATCAGGTGTTTTAACTGCTTTATTCTTTTCTATCCTTGCCTCCCTTTTCCGTGTTCTGGGTGGAGCAATTTCAGATAAAATTGGTGGAGAAAGACTCTCCCTTTTTAGTTTTATTATCATTTTAATTGGTTCCCTTATTCTTTCTTTTTCCTTTAAATTTTTCTTCTGTTTTTTAGGTGTAATTTTAATGAGTGTAGGTATGGGTATTGCAAATGCAGCAATTTTTAAACTTGTTCCTAAGTATATAAAAGAAGCAGTGGGTGGTGCTGCTGGATGGATAGGGGGTTTGGGTGCCTTTGGTGGTTTTGCTGTCCCTCCTGTTCTTGGGTATTTTGTAGATTTATTAGGTAATACTGGTTTTGCAAGGGGTTTTCTGGTTTATGCTCTTTTAAGTTTTATTTCTGTTTTAATTATTAAATTGTTTTTAAAGGGAAAAGAGTAAATAAATTTTAAATTAAATTTTTAATCTTTTCTTTCCAATTTTTTGATTCTCTTATAATTTTTTCTTCGTCAAGAGTTTTAAATTCATAATTTTTTAAAATCCATTTTCCCTTTACCATAACACTTTCAACACTTTGCTTACCTGCTGCATAAACTATATAGGAATAGGGGTCATAAAAGGGGAGAGTTCCTTCTTTTTCAGGGTTAAAAATGACTAAATCTGCACTTTTACCTTCAGTTATTTCTCCTGAATCAAAACCAAGAGCCTCTGCTCCCTTTTTCGTTGCCATATCAAAAACTTCCCTTGCACTTGAAATGAGCGGGTCATAGTTTATGCCTTTATGGATTAAGGAGACAAGTTTCATTTCCCTTAACATATCTAAGTTATTATTAGATGAAGCACTATCTGTTCCTATGGTTATCTTTAATCCCTTTTCTCTATATTTTTTAAAGGGAAGTATTCCAGAGGCAAGTTTCAAATTGCTTGTAATATTATGTGAAATATAAAAATTTTTATCTTTAAGGAAATCAATTTCCTCATCGGTTAAATGAACACAGTGAGCTGCTATTACTTTTAAATCAAAAATTCCTGTTTCTTCAAGATAAAATATTGGTGTTTTACCAAATTTTTTATATGAATCCTCAACTTCTCCTTTTGTTTCTGAAATATGGATATGAATAGGAAGATTATGTTTTTTGGCAAGATTTACACTTTCACTTATTGTTTCTTTATAGCAGGAATAAATTGCATGTGGTCCTGGACTTATTTTAATCCTTTCATGGTTTTTATAAATGTTAAATAAATTTTCAGTTTTTTTGATTGCTTCTTTTGAGTTTTTATAATAAGGGGTTTCAAAATCAAGTATTCCTATGGATAAAAGAGCATATATTTTTGCCTCATTTATTACTTCTGCAACTTCCTCTTCAAAAAAATACATATCGGCAAATCCGATAGTTCCTGATTTTATCATTTCAATTAATCCAAGGTAAGATCCCATTTTGACATATTCTGGTGAAAGTAGTTTGGATTCAAGAGGCCAAATATATTTAGTGAGCCACTCCATAAGAGGTAAATCATCGGCAAATCCTCTTAAAAGTGTCATTGGAATATGGGTATGGGTATTAAAAAATCCAGGTGAAATTATTCTGTCTTTAAGTTCAAAAATTTCTCTTGATTCAATTTGGGGTTCTTTATCAGAAACATATACAATTTTTCCATCTTTTACACCCAGAAACCCCTTTTCAATATATTTTTCTTTATTTAAAATTATTAAAGCATTTTTAAAGAGAATATCAAATTTTTCCACTAAAAAAATTTAAAGGCGGCGCCCGGAATTGAACCGAGGTAAGCGGTTTTGCAAACCGCTGCCTATGCCACTCGGCCACGCCGCCTTAATAATAAATATAAAAGAAAAATTAATAAAAAATCAACTTTCTTTAGTTATTTCTTCAAACCTCTTTTTTTCCATTGCCTCTATAAAGGGATCAATATTCCCTTCAAGAACTTCCTCTAAATTATAAACTGTCAAAGGAATTCTATGGTCTGTTACCCTATTCTGTAAAAAGTTGTAAGTCCTTATTTTTTCACTTCTATCCTGAGTCCCTATTTGCTCCTTTCTCAGATTTCTTAATTCTTTTTCTCTTTTTTCCCTTTCATACTCATATATCCTTGATTTTAAAATTCTTAAAGCTTTTTCTTTGTTTTTATGCTGGGACCTTTCATCCTGACACTGAACAATAATTCCTGTAGGTATATGCTTTATTCTTACAGCTGAATCAGTTTTCTGCATATGCTGGCCTCCCGGTCCGCTCGCTCTTTTTGTTTCTATTTCAAGGTCTTCTGGTTTTATTTCAACTTCAATATCCTCAATTTCAGGAAGGACAGCAACTGATGCTGTTGATGTGTGAATTCTTCCACCAGATTCTGTCACAGGAATTCTCTGAACCCTGTGAACCCCACTTTCATATCTTAAAAATCTATATGCGTTTTTTCCTTCAATTAAAAGAACAACTTCCTTAATTCCTCCTAAATCACTTTCCCTTAAATCTGTGATTGAGACCTTAAAATTCTTTTTTTCACAGAATTTTAAATACATTCTTAAAAGGTCTTTCGCAAATAGACTTGCCTCTTCACCACCTGTTCCTGCCCTTATTTCAAGTATGCAGTTATTTTCAAATTCTCCCTTCTCTTTTTCAAGTAATAAAAATAGTAATCTGTTTTTTTCTTTTATCTTTTCCTCTTTTTCTTCATTTAGATATTTAATCATATCATCGTCTTTTTCTGTCAAAAGCAAACTTTCAATTTCTTCTAATTCTTTATCTATATTCAGAATTTTTTCAGCTATTTCAGCCTTTTCCTTTATATTTTTATATTCCTTATTAAGCTCTTGAAGTTTTTTCTTATCTTTTATTATTTCAGGATCAGAGAGTTTTTTTTCAATCTCCTCTTTCTTTAATATTATATCCTTCAAATTTTTCATAAATTTTACTCAATTTTCCTTTCCCTTTCAAATTTTTCCTTTAAAAATATATACTTTCTGTATTCTTCAATTTCTTCAGGTTTTAATATTTTTATTTTATTCTCTCTGAAAAGAATAAGTCCCCTTTTTTCAAGGTCATTTATAAATGAAAGAAGAGTTTCTTTTTCTATACCTGTAAAATATTCAATCTCAGCTAAATCTATATCTTCTCTTAGACCTTCCTTTGCTCTTATTATAAGGTATGTTAAAAATCTCTGTTCTTCATGTTTTATTGTTAAAAGTCTTAACAGTTCATCTGCTCTTCTTAATCTCTCTGTCAAAGTATCTATGAGATATTTAACAAGTGGGTGAGAGCTAATAACTTTTAATATACTTTCCTTATTTAATACTTCTAATACAGTGTTTTCAATAGCCATTGCACTTGCACTTCTCGGTTTACCATCAAGAACTGCCATTTCACCAAAAACTTCTCCTTCTTTTAATATTGCCAGTATCTTTTCCTCACCATTGATTTCTTTAAATATTTTTATTTTTCCCTTTTTAATTATATATATCTCATCACCTGGCTCACCTTCCCTAAATAGTAATTCACCCTCTACAAGTTCTTTTTCAAAACTATTCTCAAGCATTATTAAACCTCTAAGATTTCAACATTTGCTCTTGGAACAACAACCCTTTTCCCATCTTTTAATTCTACTTCAAGAACTCTTACTTTCGCTTCTGTTTCAATAAGTCTCAGTTCAGGTGGAAGTGCTATTACTTTTCCAATTTCCCCAAAATAAGGATCCCTTATTATTCTTACTAAGGTTCCTTCTACAAGCCCCTCTTTAAGTTCTTCTTCCTCTTTCACTTCTTCAACTTTTTCATAGGGAATTATAATTTCTGGTCTAATTACACCTGCCCTTATCTGGGTTGCCCCATTTATTGAACACTTATCCCCTTCTCTTTTTTTAAGAAGTTCAAATGTCCTTTTAGCCATCTCGAGTTTCCCAAATCCCTCTGTTAAAATTAAAGTTACCTTCAAAGGTTCAGAACCTGTTATTGCAACTCCAATATCAAATCCTAAAAATTTTTTCAAATTTTCATCATCAATTCCTCCAACTACACAACCTAAAACGCCCATTTCTTCAAGTATTTTAAGAACTTCACTTGTTACGAAACTTCCTCCTACAACAATAGAGCCCTCTAAATTATCTTTTATTTTTTTAACCTTTTCAACTGTGAGTTCTTCCTCTGGTGAATCTACAAGAATTTTAAGTTTACCAATTTTTTCTCCTCCGACTCCAAATATCCCCTGTATAAAGGTAGCTGTTGTTCTCATAATTACTCCTTCTTCGGGAATAATATCCTCTACAATTCCATCAAAATACGCTTTAACTTCCACAGGAATTGGTGGTTCCCTTATGATTACCTGTCCTGTTACAGTTGATATTTGCTCAATTTTCCCATCCACAGGACTTTTTACCTCTGTTTTAAAAAGTCCAAAAAACCCTTTACTTAAGGCGATAATTTCATCCTTTTTAATATCATCCCCTTCTTTTTTGAGCATTAAATTTGGAAGTTCCTGCGGAGATGCTCCAAGAAGGCCTGCTACATTTAAGGGATGAACATTACCAGGTAAAAGAGTTCTTGCAACCACATCTTCAGCTTTTACATATTCTCCTTTTTTAACAAGGACTTCCCCCTTTAGGGGAAGTCTTCTTTCTTTTAAAATTAAAGTTTTTTCACATACCTTTAAACCAGGTGTATAAGCATGTGCCATAAAAAATTATAAGATATTGATATTAACTTTTAAAAACTTTATAATTATGATTGAAATTTTTAAAGGAGGAACTTAAGTATGAAGAAACTGAACTTTTCTACTATTGAAGAAGCCCTTGAAGATATAAGAAAAGGTAAAATTGTAATTGTTGTAGATGACGAGGATAGAGAAAATGAGGGAGATATGATTGTTGCAGCAGAGAAAGTTACACCTGAACATATAAATTTTATGGCTACCCATGCAAGAGGATTAATTTGCCTTTCCCTTACAAAGAAAAGGATAGAAGAGCTGCAAATTCCAGATTTTTCACATATAAATACCTCCAAAATGGGAACTCCTTTTGTTGCACCTATAGATGCTAAAAAGGGAGTTAGTACCGGTTCATCTGCCTATGACAGAGCAAGAACAATCAGAGTTGCAATTGATCCAAAAACCACCCACGAAGATCTTGCTATCCCAGGCCATGTTCATGTTCTTAGAGCTCAAGAAGCTGGAGTCTTGAGAAGGGCTGGACATACTGAAGCAGCAGTTGATCTTGCAAGACTCGCTGGTTTATATCCTGCTGGAGTTTTATGTGAAATAATGGATGATGATGGATCAATGGCAAGATTGCCAAAGCTTTTTGAAATAGCAGAGAAATTTGATTTGAAGATAATCACAATAGCTGATTTAATTAAATACAGAATAAAGAGAGAAAGACTTGTAAAAAGAGTTGCTAATGTGAATCTTCCAACAAAATTTGGTAATTTTAGACTTTATGCATACGAGGACATTGTGGATGAAGAAGTTCATCTTGCCTTACTTTATGGTGAACCTGAAGGTAAAGATAATGTTCTTGTAAGAGTGCATTCAGAATGCGTAACAGGTGATATATTACATTCCTTAAGGTGTGATTGCGGAGAACAACTGGAAAAGGCAATGGAAATGATAAGGGAGGAAGGAGAGGGAGTTCTTGTTTATATGAGACAGGAGGGAAGAGGAATAGGACTTTTGAATAAATTAAAAACCTATGAATTACAAGAAAGAGGGCTTGACACCATTGAAGCAAATGAGGCTATAGGATTTCCTCCTGACTTGAGAGATTATGGAATAGGAGCTCAGATTTTACTTGATCTTAACTTAAGAAGGATAAGGCTTTTAACAAATAACCCTTCAAAAGTTGTAGGTCTTAAAGGTTATGGCATAGAAATAGTTGAAAGAGTGCCTATAGAAGTAGAACCAAATGAAAATAACAAGGAATATTTAAAAATTAAAAAGGAAAAAATGGGCCACTGGCTTGAAAGAATTCAAAAAGAGGGGAGGAAACTATAATGCCTGAGTATTCAGGTAAATTGATTGTAAATAAAAAAGATAAATTTTGCATAATAGTTTCAAGATTTCATTCCCATATAACCTTTGAATTGTTAAAAGGTGCAAAAGAATTTCTAAAAAGATGCGGTGCTGAGGAAGATCAAATTGATGTTTATATTGTTCCAGGATCCCTTGAAATCATAAGTGCTTTTTCTTTTTTAAAAGACAAATACCCTGAAAAATATAATGCTTTTTTAGTTCTTGGAGCAGTAGTTGAGGGAGAAACAGAACACCACAGGTTTGTTGCAAGTGAGAGTATAAAGAATGTAATAAAAATTGCAAAGGAAAAGGGAATACCTCTTGGAATGGGAATAATAACAGTTTCTGATACTCTTCAGGGCATTGAGAGATCCGGTGGTAAAATGGGTAACAGGGGAGAAAAGGCAGCAGCTACAATGCTTGAATTGCTGAGGCTAAAGGAAACAATAAATTCAATTTAAATTGGAAGAAATTTTAATTAAAAATGTTAATATAGTTGACCCTGAAGAAGGCATAAAAGAAAATTTTGATATTTTAATTGAAGGTGAAAAAATAGTTGGTATAGCAAGGGGAATTAAAAAGGAGGTGAGTTTAGTTATAGATGGGGAAAAATTATATGCTTTCCCTGGTCTTATTGATGCCCATTCTCATTTAAGGGAGCCGGGTTTTGAAGAAAGTGAGACAATAGAAACAGGGACTAAAGCTGCTTCAAAAGGAGGTTATGTTCTAATATTTGCCATGCCAAATACTGACCCCTGTATGGATAGGGGTTCAGTTGTTAAATATGTTAAAGAAAAAGCTAACTTTTATGGATACTGTGAAGTTTTACCAGTTGGTGCAATAACAAAAGGGAGAAAGGGTGAAGAACTTGCTGATTATTATGAAATGCTAAAGGAAGGAGCTATCGCTTTCTCTGATGATGGAAATTATGTTCAAAATTCAAAGCTTATGGAAAGTGCCCTTTATTATACAAGAGATTTTGATAAACCCTTAATACAGCATGCTGAAGATAAATTTTTATGTGAAGAAGGAGTTGCTAATGAATCTCCCTTTACCTTGTCACTTGGTCTTAAAGGTAGACCAAGGGAAGGTGAAATAATAGCAATTTTAAGGGATATAGTTCTTCTTAAAAAAACAAAAGGTAGATTACATATAGCCCATGTTTCAGCAAAGGAAAGTGTTGATATAATTAAGAAAGCAAAGAAAGAAGGACTCAATATTACAGCAGAAGCAAGTCCACATCACTTAATACTAACTGAAAAAGCAATAGGTGATTTTGACACAAATTGTAAGGTTAATCCACCCTTAAGGGAAGAAGAAGATAGAGAGAAGTTGATTGAAGGTTTAAAAGAAGGAATTATAGATATAATTGCAACAGACCATGCTCCTCACAGACTTTTTGATAAAGAAAAGGAATTTGATCTTTCACCTTCAGGAATTTCAAGTATTGAAATTTCTCTTTCTCTTATATTAACATTTTTTTATCACAAAAAAATATTTGAACTTAAAGATATAGCAAGATTTATGTCCTATAATCCAGCTAAAATATTTTGTATTGAAGGTTACGGTAAAATAAAGGAGAATAATTTTGCCAGTATAACTCTTGTTGATGTAAATAGGGAATGGATTTGTAATCCAGATGAATTTTTTAGTAAAGGTAAAAATACACCTTTTAAAGGCTATAAATTAAAGGGTAAAGTTATCTATACAATAAACAAGGGAAAAATAACTTATAAGGAGGAAAAAATATGAAAGGTTTTGATTTTTATGAAGATTTTTTTAAAAAAATTCTTGAAAATAAAAAAGGTGAGGAAATTTTTGTTGCCTTCCTTTATGAAAAAAATGATATAACAAGGTATTCAAAAAGTAAAATACATCAGAATACTTCCTATGAAGAAATGAGAGTGGGAATAAGCATAAAGGAAAAAAATTTTGTTGTTACAAGGTTTTTCAGCAATCCTGAGATTAAAGAGGCAAAAGAAATTGTTGAAAAAACTTATGAAATGTTAAAAAACGCAGCTCCATCTGATTATCCAGGTTTTCCCGGCCCTTACACTTATAAAAATGTTTTTACTTTTGATGAAAAAACTTTAAATGTTAGTGAAGAAGAAAGAGCAGAAGCTGTTTATAAAATTTCAAAAATACTCGGAGATTTTGAAGGCTTTGGGGTTGTAAATACAGGTGGAAGTGAAATTGTCCTTTTCTCATCAAATGGTTTAAAAGCCTATTCAAAGTTATCAGATGCACATGTAACAGTTACAGCAATGAAAGATTCAGCAAGTGGCTGGTCTGAAGCACATTCAAGAAAATTTTCTGAACTTGATTTTGAAAAAATAGCAGAGGAAGCAAAATTTAAAGCTGAAAAATCTTTTAACAAAGTAGAGTTAGAACCTGGGGAATATACTGTTTTTCTTGAACCTGAGGCTGTGGCAGATATTTTTACTTTTGCTTCCTTTATAGGTTTTTCCGCTAAAACATATCAGGAAAAAAGAAATTTTCTTTTTGGAAAATTAGGAGAAAAAGTTTTTTCAGAAAAATTAACATGTTTTGAAGACCCGTATTTTGAGGAAGGTTTTGCTTTTCCCTTTGATTTTGAAGGTGTAAGAAGAGAGAAAGTAGAGCTTGTTTCAAAAGGAATAGCTAAAAATCTTGTGTATGACAGGAAAACTGCTTTTTTAGAAAATAAAGAATCAACAGGTAATGCTGCAGGTTTTCCTCCCTCAACTTTTCCTTTCCCTTTTAATCTTGTTATAGAAAAGGGAGAGAAAAGTAAGGATGAAATTTTAAAGGATATAGAAAAAGGTATATATGTTTCAAGATTCCACTATACAAATATAGTAAGTCCCTCAGAATTTATCATAACGGGAATGACAAGAGATGGAACCTTTTTAATTGAAAAAGGTAAAATCACAAAATCTCTAAAAAATTTAAGATTCACTGATTCCTTTTTAAGAGTTTTAAGTCAAGATATAGAAATTTCAAAGGAGAGAAAGTTAATTTCAGAATCTTCACACTATGACTTCAGGTTTTCTACAGGAATCTATGCTCCTTATATTCTTGCTCCTTCTCTCAAATTTACAAGTGGAACTGAGTTTTAATTAATTTCTTTTTTAATTTTAAAAGGACCTCATCAATAAAAGAAGGTCCATAATGGGCTAAAAAATCATAGGGTAATATTAAAATTTTTTTATTACCAAATCTTTCTTTTAATCTCATTTCTAAAATTTTTTTATCAATTTTTTCATTATGAGGTTCATATAATATAAGGTCAAAATCAAATTTTTTAGTTTCCTCATCATCAGGTTCAAAATAACTTTCCTTTTTAAAAGAATAAATATTCTTTAGTCCAAGAATTCTCAAACCATCATTTATATAACTTGAAGAACCTATGGTTATTTTCCCTCCAAGGTATATTTCATAGTAAACTTTTATCCTTATTTTCTCCTCTCTTATTTTTTCAATTATTTTTGTTAATCTTTCAATAAGTTTATATCCCCTTTCAGTTTCATTCAAAACAATACTTAATTTTTTTATATTATCAAAAATTCCATAAATTGACTGAGGGACAGGCAAAACAAAAATACTGTATCCCCTTCTTAGAATTTCATAGGAGACTTCCCTCTGAGCACCTGAAGTTGTTAATATTAAATCAGGTTTTAATAAATCCAGTTTTTCCCACAAAACTTTTAAATAGGACCCTACTCTTAAAAAATTCTTAAGTTTTCCATAAGGTCTTCTGCAGTAAAAGCTTATGCCCACGAGTTTATCTTCTTTTTTTAATTTAAATATAGTATCGGTTATATCAGGTGCAAGTGATACTATTCTTTCTGGATTATCAGGAATTTCAATTACTTTTCCGAAAAACTCAGAGAAAATTTTCATTATTTTAGCAGGAATAGATGAAATAATAAAAGTCTTTATGTTTTAAAAAGTTTTCCTTATTTTCTGTTTCTCTTATGTTACTTATTAAATCAAGGATAAGTTCATTTAATTTTTCTTCTTTTTCCTTAACTATTTCAAGTTCATTTTTCAAAGAATAATATAAAATTTCTGTTTTATAAAGTTCTATAGGTGCTATTTTTTCTCTTATTAAATCTCTTAAGAGTTCTTCTCCTTTTTTGATAAATTCTTCTGCCTCATTCATACTTTTTATGTTTTTAGTCTTTTTATAAATTTCTAAATGGTAATTAGCAAGTAAAAGATATACAGTGTAAAGGGCAAGAAAATGTTTTTCTTTTTCAGCATATTTTAACACTTCATCCGATAATAACTTTGATTTTTCTAAATAACCTTGTGATAAATAAAAGTTAGAAAGACACATTTTTGCTCTGTTTTCAACTACCTCACTTTTTACTTCTTTTAAAATTTTTACACTTTCAAGATAAAATGTTTCAGCTTCTTTAAAATTACCCTCTCTTTTTCTTATTTCAGCCATACCAAGATTTCCATAACCATCTCCGAGTCTATTTCTTATTTTTCTGTTAACTTCAAGATATTTTTTGAAGAATTTTTCGGATTCTTTAAGATTATATAAAAGTAAATACATTTCTCCAAGGTTATTACAGGTAATTGCATAACCTAAGTAATTCCCTGTGTTTTTTTCTATTTCAAGTGATTTGAAGAGCATTTCAATACCTTCTTCAATTTTACCATCTTTATATAGATGAAAACCAAGATTGTTGTATATTGTTCCTTTACCCACTATATTATTTCTTTTTTCATAAATATCCATAGACTTTTTATAAAAGTTAATTGCTTTATCTATATCTCCCTTTTGGGAAAAGTAGGAAGCTAAAATATTATAGAAACTGGCTTTCATAGAATCTTTTTTTTCTTCATCTTCAATTTCTTCAATTATTTCCCTTGTTTTATCTAAATACTTTTTACATTCTTCAAAATTACCAATTAGAAAATTGATCCACGCTTTTTCCCTTAAAATATTCGCTAAAGTTTCTTTTTTATTGCATAAATTAAATGCGTTTTCAAGATAAAAAAGAGCCTCTGTGTATAGACTTGCTCTTTGATAAGTGTTAGCTATTTCATAAAAAATTTCACCTTTTTCTTCATCCTTAGAAATTTCAAGGGCATTTCTTAAATTCATAGTTGAATTTGCAAAGTCTCCCACGATATTATAAAGTTTTCCAAGATTTTTATAAATTTCAATTTTTTCTTCTTCAAATTTATTAGTTTTATCAATTATTTCAAGTAATTTTTTATACCTTTTTATTGCTTCAAAATTTGTATGATTCTTTTTGCATTTTTCTGCATATTTTTTATTGTAAATAAAAGTTTTTTCATATTCTTCACCTTTTTCAAAATGGTCAGCAATTATTCCCTCAGGAACATCGTAATTTTTTTGATATAAATCTTCAAGCCATTTAGCGTATAACAAATGATAATGTTTTTTTTCCTTTTTTAAAAGTGTTCTGTAAACAGAATCATGTATAAGATGATGTTTGAAAGAATACTCTTCAAAACCTAAAAACTTTCTATTTGATTTTGTTATAAAACCAGAATATAAAAGAGGATCAATATACTTTTCTGGTTCATCATCTGTAATTTTTCTGATTCCTTCTATAATAAAATTACTTCCAATTACAGAAGCCATTTTTAAAAATTTTTTCTCTTTTTCATTTAAAAAATCAATTCTGCTTAATAAAATTTCCTCAATTGAGAGTGGTAATCTTTCAATTTCCTTTACTATAACCCTTGCTATCCAGCTTTCACCTTCTCTGTAAATTATCCCCTTTTCAATAAGATATTTTATTAGCTCTTCTATGTAAAAAGGATTACCACCTGATTTTTCAAGGATAATTTTTTTCTTTATTTCTTCTGGGATTTTAGCTATAGATAAAATCCTATCTATAAGTTCAAGGCTCTTTATATTGTCTAAGGGCGAAAGTTCTATTAAGGTGATATTCTGCATTCCTTTAAGAAAATTCAGAAATTCAATTAATTTTCTTTCCCTTACCGGTGGTCTTGTAAGTAGGATAAAAAATATTCCTTTATCTGATTCCATTGATGTTAATAGAAATTTTAAAAAATCAAAGGTTTCTTCGTCAGCCCAGTGTAAATCTTCAAAAATTAAAGAAATTGGACTTAAACAAGTCAACCTTCTTAATATACTTTCAACTACAAAAAATTTTTGTCTTTTAAATTCTTTTGGTGTGAGATTTTTTATTTCCTCAGAAATTTCATTTTTTGTAATAGAATTTAAAAAGGGTGAAACAGGGATAAATCCAGCTCTATCCTCTGGAAAAATTTTCTTAAATACATTTTCACCAAAAATTTCAATTACCTTCTCAAGAATCATTTTTACTGGCTGAAAAGGTGACATTTCATCAGGTAAACTTTTCCCTTCTAAAAAGATTATTTCTTTTTCTTTTATTCTTTTAAATTCTTCAAAGAGCCTTGTTTTTCCAATTCCAGGTTCACCTTTAATTAAAACTAAAAAATCTTTTTTTTCCTTTGAAAATGTCTTGAAACTATTTAGAATCAAATTTATTTCTTTCTCTCTTCCAATCAAAGGAATATCCATTTCCTCAAGACCTCTAAGCTTTCCTCTTTTTTCTTTCTGTTTTTGTAATTTATATATCTCAATTTCTGTTTCTTTCCCCTTCAACTTAGTTTTACCACAGAATTCAAAATCAAATAGATGTTTTGTCCTTAAATATACTTCCTTGCTTACTAAGATTTCATCACCCTTTGCAATACTCAGTAACCTTGAAGCAGTATTAACAGTGTCCCCCAATACTTCTATTCTACCATTTTCATCAATTTCATATAAAACTTCTCCTGTATGGATACCGGTATGAAGTTTTACAGGAAAAGGAAAATCTCTTGAAATCTCTTTTATTGTTTGATATGAGGAATAAGTTGATTTAAGAGCATTCTCTGCAGTATTTTCTAAACTTGTAGGTATCCCAAAAACACACAAAGCACAATCACCAATTATTTTTATCAATTTACCTTTGTATCTTAAGGTGTTTTCCTCAATTATACTAAAGATTTTAAAAAGAATATCTCTAACCTCTTCAGGGTCTAACTTTTCACATAAACTTGTAAATTCCGATAAATCTGTAAAAACTACTGTTGCAATCTTCTTTTCTTCCATCAAAAAAATTATAAAACAATTTTTTTAAAATTTAAAATCCCCTTAATATTAAAAGTAGCATTATAGTTGAGCCTATAGCAATATAAAAAAGATAATCCTGAATAACACCTGTTTGTATTACTCTAAGTGATTTTCCAATTCTACCTGTTGTATAAATAACCCAGTTTACAATACCATCAACAATATGTCTATCCCACCAACTGGCAAAAACAGAAAGGAAAATCAAAATTCTCCTATATATCCATTCAAACACATCATCAATATAATATCTTCTTTTAAGAGTTATATAAATAAAGGAGAATTTTGTTTTTAAGTTAGAGGCAAATTCTAAAGCTCTTGAATAAATGTAATAGGAAGATAAAATTCCAGTTAAGGCTAAAAGGAGAGATAGAATCTTTAAACTTTCTGTTTCTTTTAAAACTTTTTCTCCTTCTAAATAAGAAAGCAAGTGAGAAATTTTTTCTGCATAAAACCCTGCAAAGATTGAGAAAAGGGAGAGTAATACAAGGGAAAATTTCATTGAAAGGTCAGGGTCATGGGCATGTTCTGCTTCCTTTGTTCTTGGTTTGTTCAGAAATGCAACTGTATATGCTCTACCCATATAAAAAGCAGTTAAGAATATAGTAAGAGCTAAAAACAGAAAAGGAATTTTATTGGGATAGGAATAAACTGTTAAAATTATTTCCTCCTTGGAATAAAATCCTGAGAAAGGAGGAATTCCCGCTAATGCAAGTGCTCCTATAAGAAAAGAAATAGATGTGATAGGTGCTTTCTTAAATAACCCTCCCATATCCCATATTGAATTAGAGTGAACTGCGTGAATTGCTGCACCTGCCCCGAGGAATAATAAAGCTTTGAAAAAGGCATGGGTAAAAAGATGAAAGAATCCAGCATTTAGAGAACCTGCTCCAAGACCTGCCATCATGTATCCAAGTTGTGATATGGTTGAATAGGCAAGAATTCTTTTTATATCTTCCTGAACAAGTGCCATTGTTGCTGAGAAAAAGGCAGTAAATGAACCTAAAATTGTTATTACCCACATTACATCAGGAAACTCAACATAAACAGGGAAAAGTCTTGAGACCATATAAACACCTGCGGCAACCATTGTTGCTGCATGGATAAGTGCTGAAACAGGTGTGGGACCTTCCATTGCATCAGGAAGCCATATATGTAGTGGAAATTGCGCAGATTTTCCTATTGCACCACAGAAAAGTAAGAGAAGAATTAAGGAAGATAGTGAACCATGAGCTTTTAAGATTGATGGACTATTAATCAAATTATAAATATCAAGATTCCCAAAATTAAAATATAATGTTAAAATCCCGATCATAAATCCAACATCACCAAGTTTTGTAATCCAGAAAGCCTTAAGAGCAGCTCTTGCTGCTTCTGGTTTATAATAATAAAAACCAATTAATAGATAGGAACAGACACCTACAAGCTCCCAGAAGACAAACATCTGCAATATGTTTTTAGAAAGGGTGAGTCCTATCATAGAAAAGGCAAATAGGGAGTGATAGGCATAGTATCTACCAAGAGATGGGGACGATTCTTCATGCATGTAACCTATGGAATAGACCTGAACAGCAAAGGCAACAAGTGCTACAACAAATAACATTATTGATGATAGTTTATCAAGAAAAAGACCAAATAATATTGATTCAGAACCTGGTATTCCAGCTTTTGTTCCATAAGGAAGCCAAAGGAGATCCTTTAGAATTGAGTTTTCAATTTTTTCTATATTAATTAAAATAAGAGTGCTTAATATTAGTGATAAGAAAATTGCTGAAATTGAAAGGAAAGCTGATAATTTTCCATAATTCCTTATAAAAATTCCTATAATTAAAAAAGAGAAAAAGGGTGCCCACCATGAAATTAAGGCTAAAAGAGAAAGGTCCATACCTTCTCCCTCCTTTTTAACCCTTTAAAATTTCAACTTCATCTGCATTTGATGTTTTTCTTAATCTAAAAAGAAGTATTACAATAGCAAATCCAAGGACAACCTCAATGGCAGTAATTCCTATCCCGAAAACTATTGTCATCACACCTGCAGGATTTCCCCATGCAATAGAAAAGATTCCAAAATTTAAATTCGCACTGTTAAAAATTAATTCCAGGGCTATTAAAATTCCAAGAGCATTTCTCCTTGATAAAACTCCATAAAGTCCAAGAGAAAATAAAAATATTGAAAGGTAAAAAAGAGATTTTAACTCCATTTAATCCCTCCTTGCAATAAGAATAGCACCTATAAAACCAGCTAAAAGTAAAATTGATAAAATTTCAAAAGGTAAAACATATTTACTCTGAAAGATTAAATATGGTAGAAAATTTACATCCTTTTCAAGACCATAAGGAGAAAAATAAAAGGTTTTGCCTATTAGTAATAAGAGTAAAAAAATAAGAAGGGCAAAGAGTCCACTTGTAAAGGGATTTCTTATTGTATTTACAAGTGGTTTCATTATAGATTCCCTTGCAAGCATTATTGTGAAAATCATTAATAGAACAACTCCACCCACATAAACTAAAATCTGTGTCCATCCAACAAAATCAAAACCAAGGAAAAGATATAAAACTCCTGTTCCAAGAAGTGTTACTCCAAGATATAATGCACTTCTGAATAAATCCCTTGTTAAAACAGTCATAAGCCCTGAAATTCCTGTTATTATAAATGTTATCCAGAATATTATTTTCATTTTTATTCCTCCTTTTTAACAGAAATTTTTTCTCTTCTTGGAGGTGTTTGCATATTTCTTAAAGTGCTACCTGTGCTTATTGAACTCTCATATTTTTTTCCATATTCTACCATCTTAGGAAGAGTTAAAAACATTTCTTCATGAGATAAAGCAGCCCAACCCGGAATTTTTAACATAACAATTGCATCAGTTGGACATACCTGAACACAGAGTTCACAGGCGAGACAGGCATCAAGCTCAAGGGTGAATTTTTCTGGATATGTTTTACCTTTTTTACTTTTTTCTTTTGCTGGAATTACAGTTATTATCTCAGAAGGACAAATCTGCTCACACAATCTGCAAGCAATACATTTTAATTCCCCATCCTCATCAAGGGGTAAAGCAAATAGAGGTCCTCTATACCTTTGGGGTATTTCTTTCTTTTTGTCAGGATACATTATTGTAAAAGTTTCTCTAAAAAAATTTTTTATTGTAATTTTTAAAACATTCAAAATTTTTAACATTTTATCCTCCTTTAAAAGAAGATTTTATATAGCCCTGCTAAGAATAGATTTATAAGGGAAATTGGAAAGAGATATTTCCATGAGAATAAAATTAGCCTGTCAATTCTTATTCTTACAAAAGACCATCGAACTAAAAGGAATAGAATGAGCATAAAGAAGCTCTTAAAAATTAGCCATAGGACTTGGTATACCCATTCAGGACCTATTTTAGGATAGAATCCCCTGTATCCACCAAGAAACAAAATAGCCCCAAGAACTGAAAGAGCAAGGATATGTGTATACTCTGCTGCGTAGAAAAGCGCAAACTTCATACCGGAATATTCCACATTGTATGCTGCAACAAGTTCGCTTTCTGCTTCAGGCACATCAAAGGGGACTTTGTTTTCTTCTGCAAGCCCAGCAATAAGAAAAATAATAAAACTAATCCAACCAAAAACAGGATAAAGTGCATAGGGTATTTTCTGACTCGCAACTATATCACTTGTTTTTAGGGATCCAGCGAGAATAACTGGAACAAGAACTGAAAATAAAAGTGGAATTTCATAGGAAACAACCTGTGCTCCTGCTCTAAAGGCTGAAAGTAAGGCATATTTTGAATTGCTTCCCCATCCAGCAAGGAAAACACCGAAGATAATTAGAGAGGAAACTGCGAAGAAATAAATAATCCCGACAGATAGATCTGATATATAAATATTTTTTGCAGCAGGTAAAACTGAGAAAGCAAGGAGTGCTCCGATAAAAACAATTATAGGAGCAATATTAAATATAGTTTTATCAGCTTGTTCAGGAACAATATCTTCTTTTAATAAAAGTTTTAAAACATCGGCAACTGGCTGTAAAAATCCATGGGGTCTTCCAACATAGTAGGGTCCTACTCTTGTATGAATTCTTGCAGCAAACTTTCTTTCAAACCATGTTACATAAAGCACAATTGTTAATGCAACTAAAATATAAATTATTGTTATTAAAATTATATTTCCCATTTTTTTACCTCCTATCTATCTACATCACCAAAAACTGGATCAAGAGAACCAAGTATTGCAACGACATCAGCTACAAGATGATCTTTTAAAAGGTAGGGTAAAACTGAAAGGTTTGAAAATGAAGGTGCTCTTATTTTTACTCTATAAGCTGTAGCTTTTCCGTCTGAATAAATATAATAACCAAGTTCACCCCTTGGAGATTCAATAGCTCTATATACTTCTCCAGGGGGTGTTTTTACAGCA
>JBDRZP010000028.1 GCA_039804025.1 candidate division WOR-3 bacterium | reverse complement strand
TGTTTTTGTATCACCTTCAATTCCAATAATTTCTAAATTTCCTCCGCCCCTTCTTGACCGTGTTCCAAAACCTCCAAGATATACTAATGCCCATAAAGAAGCAAGTGTTTGACTTAATGCATCTTCATAAAAGGAATAAATTTTTAATTCAAATTCTGTATCAGGTTTTATATACTCTCTTTCTCTTTCAGGTAATACAGTGGAGTATAAAATATAACCTAAACCTCTGTGAGTGCCTTTAAGAGATTTAGACTCTTTATCAAATTTCCAATCCAATTTAAAATCTTCTTTTATATTTCTTCCTTTCTTGATTGACTTGAATATCAAACCTATTCTTACTTTACTACTTAAATTCTCGCCTCCGAATATTTCTGCTTCCTCTTTTTTTAATTTTTCAATATCATTCTCACATTTAATTGCTCTCCAGAACCATCTTATCAATCCTTTAATAGACTGAGTTCTTAATTCCGCCTGTTGCTGTGCACCACCCATAAAAAGAGGAGTTATGACTCTACATTTTAAAATTATCTCTTTCATAATTCACCATTCTTTATCATTCTTTTTACTCTGTTTATAAAATTCTCCATTCCTTCTAATAACTCAACCATTTCAATTAATTCATTTTCTCTTATTTTATAATACTCATGGGAAATAAGATTTCTTAAAAATACAATTTTTTTTGCCTTTTTTAATTCATCTTCTTTTATAATTTCATTTTTATAAAGATATTCAAATACTTCCGTATAAGTGGATGGAAAACCAAGTTTTTTAATATTTGTAATTGATTCTGCAATATCTATCAAAGCATTTGCTGATTGAAAACATTCCATAGCCAAAGTATTATAAACCAGATAATCAGATAAATTTTTTCCCCTTAGCTTCTTTGCACCATTTAAATGATTTTCAAATCTCAATATATTATCAAGTATTCTCATTCAAAATACTCTCCTTCATCATTTGATAATACCTCTGCATTTCATGATATTCCCTCAAAACTTTAAATTTAATCTCTTTTAGGTATTCCTCATCTTTTACAAAAATTTCCTTTCCGTATTTTAGAACTTCAAATTGAATATATAATGGAAGTTTATGGAAAAGAACCAGATCAATTTTTTTAGAGTACATACTTCCAATTTCGGCTTCATCTTCAAAAGAAATATCTTTCATTATCACAGCAATATCAATATCTGAATTTATATTTTTGTAACCTTTTGCATAAGAACCAAAAATATAAACTGCCACCACCTTGGGATGCTCTTTTAACCTCTTAATTATATTATTTATTTCCTTCAACACCTTTTTCATAAACCTTTACTTTCATCAATCCCATTCCAAGTGTTTCATCACCGCCAAGTTGGATAATGGTATTATTTAAAAGATTTTTCATTTCATGAGCCACACTCTCAGCATCTTTAATTTTATCGTGTTCTTTTTTATATGGATCATTTATAAATAAAAATTCATAAAAGACACTTTCAGAAGGCACAAGTTCAATAGTAAATAAAGCACCTTCTGCAACCGTTCCTGTTGTTTGATCAATTCTTATCCTTGTCCTTATTTCAACTGCATATTTTACAAAATCCTTAAAAACATCATCAGAAACAATAGCAAAATGTTTATCTAAGTTTGAACTTACCTCATCTGGTAAATAATAAGAGATTTTTTTCACTAAATCATCAATGTTATTAATTTTTTGGGAATTATCAATATCAAAAACAAACTCTTCAAGCACAACTTTATTATTATCAATTTTTAATTCTGAATTAGAGCATACTAAAATTTTTTCTTTATTATCTTCTTTTGTTAATAATGGAATTTGAGGTAATTCATTTATCCCGATACTTTTCAGTTCATTTTTGAATCTATTTAAAACATAAGGGCAGGTAATATATGCAAAAACTCCTTTAACAGAGCGGACAGGATATAACAAAATTTTGGCATCAGTAAGACTAATACAGGAGGCGTATTCTTCTCCGCCTTTTTCCGGACCGAAAATCACATTGACTTTTTCTTCGTTATTCCAAATCCTTAATGCTAATTCTCTTATTACTCCTTTTATTCCACTTGAAGCAAGTATTGGAAAATCAGTATGTTTTTCTCTCTGAATTGGGTTATCTACATAACTTACACTAACTCCTGAACCCATATGAACAGGTGTTTGTGCATAAAAAGTTAAAATTAAATTTTTCTTGAACATATTTTACCTCCTTATAATTCTATTCATTTTTTCTTTTTTTCTTCCAAGAATTACTTTAAGCACCTATATCCCATTGATCTTATTATACATTTTTTTATGGCATTAAATTCCTCTTTGGGTGACTGAAACTTCTGTGTTTCCTTGTGTCGCATATTTATAAGCAGTAGTTTAAATTCCTCTTTGGGTGACTGAAACTAGGGACAACAACATCGAATTCATCGTGAATAAAAGTTTAAATTCCTCTTTGGGTGACTGAAACGTCTTCATCTTCAGCTAACTTAGCTAATACTTTAGAGTTTAAATTCCTCTTTGGGTGACTGAAACTCCACATACCTTTCTTGTTCTTTATTGCATATTCAAGTTTAAATTCCTCTTTGGGTGACTGAAACTTATCTATCCCTGTATATTTACTAACATCATAAGCTGTTTAAATTCCTCTTTGGGTGACTGAAACAGTAAAACTTAAAAGGGTATTTCACAAATACTGCTCGTTTAAATTCCTCTTTGGGTGACTGAAACTAAGAGATGCTATGCTCGACGGACTAAAAAGATATCCGTTTAAATTCCTCTTTGGGTGACTGAAACAGTTAAAGTCTCTGGAATAGTTCGTGCATTTGTGAGGTTTAAATTCCTCTTTGGGTGACTGAAACTATTTTACACATATTCTCACCTCCTTTCTCCGACAGGTTTAAATTCCTCTTTGGCAAATTGCGACCGCATAAAATTTAGTTGAAACACAACAAGTTTTTAAAATTTTCCTAAAATTTTTGCGTCAAACCTCCAGTTTTGCAAAACACCAACCCAATTTTCAAAGATTTAAATTATATTATATTAGTCGTGGGGTCTTCAATATCAGTTAAAATTCTTCTTTGAAAATTTACACTCTCTGGAAATGTATATATTATTACACTATCCCTTCTTCTATCAACCTCATTCAATATTTCATACTCAAGTTTCCTTAATTTACCCTCAGTAAGTTCACCTTCAAATACAGATTTTTGAACATGATGGAGATATTTTCTTGCTATCTTCATAACCCTCGTTAACCTTCTTTGATCCTCCCTCTCTAAAAGTGAAATATCATAAATCAAAATAACCTTCATTTCACCACCATACCTTTAACGGATTATACTTCTTTTCCCCTAATAAATGTTTTATAAGTTTATAAAGCTCAAGAGTTATTAATGTTTTATATTTTACTTTCCTTTTTAATTTTCTATGAAGGACGGTATCTTCAAGCATCTCATCAAAAAATTTAACAAATATTTTTCTCCCTTCTTCTTTTAAATAGGCAAATTCAAGAGACCTTTCAAAATCCTCTTCACTCAATATTTTTAAATCAATTAATTTTAAAATTAACCTGTCGGATAAAATTGGTTTAAATATTTCAGCAATATCAAGAGCAAGGGAATACCTTCTTTCTGATGGCTCATGTAAATAACTTATTGCTGGATTTAATGGAGTTTCATATATATGTTTTAAAATTTGGGCATAAACAAGAGAATTACCAAAGGAAATAAGAGCATTTAAAGGATTTTGTGGCGGTCTTATACTTCTTGCCTCAAATTCCCAACTTGTTATTTTTTCAATGCACTCATAATAAATCTTCCTTATATGAGCCTCTATACTCATTAAAGAATTTATTTCTTCCACATTTTCTATTTCTTTTGCATACTCTTTTATTTTCTCTATCTCTTCCTCAAAACCTCCTCTTTTTTCTATGTTTCTTTTCATATTATGAGATGCTGATTCAACAAAAAATTTTGCAATCTCAAGCCTTTTATCTTTATCTAAATAATGTTCAACCTGCTTTACAATAAGGTCACCGGAAATGTTTTCTTCTCTTGGCACAAAACTCCCCGTATAATATCCATAATAATTAAAAAAGTGAACAACAATCCCATTTTGAGAAATAAAATTTATGAAAGAAGTATTTAAATCCATTTCTCCAAAAATAAAAATCTGGTCTATATCATTTATAGGTAAAATTTTCCTTCCATCTTCTGTTTCTATAAATATTGTGTTCTGACTCCTTTTTATTCTTCCACTTTTAAATATGTAATAATTTCTTGCCACTATATAAAACAAAAATTATAATAAGCACATCTTTTACAATAGGGCTTATTTATCACTTCTGGTGGATTTTTTAAATTCTTTATTTTTTTAATTTCTGAAATCGCTGTCTCTATTTCCCTTTCGTCATCTTCATTCAGTTCAACATCTATTTTTCTCATAAGTTTAGGATAATGAATTATTCCTCTTTTTGAATTTACTCTCATTTTCTTAAGGGAATATATATAAAATTTAACCTGCCAGATATGGGCTTCTTCAAGTCTTCTTGATTTTTTAACCTCGTGAACAATTATTTCATCTTTAACTTTTAAAAAATCAATTTTTAAAGTATCACCAAAAGAGACTTCCTTAAACTTTTCCCTTTTAAAACTCTCTTCACTAATAATTTTTCCTATTAAAACATAATCGGAAAATTCTTCCATTTCTATCTGATGAGAAAATAGCCATAATTTTCTTTTACATACAATGTAATAAGCAACTTGCGTACCTGTGATTTTCTCTTCAATTAAATCAAGCATTTATCATATTTTCCCAAATTCTTTTATGAAAAAATTTTTGATTTTTTCCCAATTTATTTTTTTAATCATAGGAAATTCAGGTTCTTTTTAGCATCCTCAAAATATGTAAGAGATTTTTTTATAACTAACTCATCATATGCACCGAATTTCTTTTTAAAAAGATTAATCACCTTATCGCTTTTTACTTTTAATGCTTTTATAATAAAATACACATCTACAAAATCTTTCCTACTTCCTCTGGAAATTATATTATTCACTTTCATACATAAAATATCTTCCAGACTTGCAATTTTAATCATTTCTAAATTATTTAGCGGGTTTAACAAAAGATATGGATATTGAAAAAAGGAGAGATTTATATTTTCTACTTTTGCGTGTATTGTGTCTTTTGTTAGCAATTTTATTTCTTCCGGTTTAAAATAGGAGCGAAATTCCCTAAAATCAATTACTTTATCTGTAAAAAAATCAAGGTCAACAGAATGCCTGTGTTGAAGATAATAATAAACTCCTGTTCCACCGGCAAGATAAAAATCACCTTCTTTAAGCATATTTCCAATTTTTTCTATTGCTTTCTTATGTTCTTTAAGCAGTTTCTTCTTCTTTAATTCCATAATATAATTTCCAGAAATTCAATGATTGTTTTGAGAGAAGTTTTTTCCCATATTTTTTTAAAAATTCCACAATTTTTTCAGAACCTATAAAAGATATAAATTCTTTTACTTGCTCCTTATTTCCAATTTCAAGCACTCTTGCAATCACAAAAGGCGAATCAAGATTTTTGAGAACAGAATCCCAATTATAGTCCCAGAATAGGTCTTTTAAAATGTTAAGTTTAGAATTTTTCATATTATAGACAGTTCCTCTGATTTACCTATTTTAATAATACCTTTTTCTTCATCATATTTATGTTCTTTAGAAATAAAAATCCTGGATAGCCATCTTTTCAACTTAATTAACTTTTCCTTATCACTTAAATTTTCTTGAACTTTGTAAAATACCCAATTCTTTTCGCTTATATTGAAATATGGCACAGATATAACATACCTTGATAAAATTTCTTTCTTAAAATCTGTAAAATTTTTTTTGTCATAATCAAATTTTTTAACATCTTTTATAAATTCATCTACAAAATTCTTTTTCTCCTTTTTAGACTCGTTTAGTTTCCCTTCTGGAATTAGTTCTTCTGGAATTATCTGTATATCATAAATTTCCCTGAAAATTTCTTCTGCTTCTGTTTTCTTATTTGACATATAACCTGCAGAGAGAACTTCAAGGGTTCTATAAAATTGGCTTAAATAAGAACCATCTTCTGGAAGTGATTTGTAAAATAAACTAACGATTTTATATTTTTCATATTCACTTATTTCAAATTCTTGAATATTTAAATTTTTCATCCAATCATCTTCCTTATCACCATCTTTCTTCCTTTTTCCTTTAGAGGGTTTTTGAGAACATTCACTGAAAATCTCTTTAAATTCTCTTTCAAAAAACTCTTTCTTTTCATTTTCTTTAAAATCAATCTCTTTGATATCCTTTTTTGATTTCTTCCAAAGCCATGCAATGGATAATTTTAAAAGTTCTTTTTGATATACTCTGCCATCACCAGATTCAAGCCCATCTTTAAATATAAGAACATACACATTAGGTTCTGAAAAATCTACTTCATAGGTTCTGTCCTGATTATCTTTATACAATCTTTTTTTATCATCCCCACTCTCAAACTTAAAATTAGGACCAATTCTTCTTAAAATTCTTCCCATTCTTTGAACAAGAGCATCAAGAGGACAAATCTCAGTAAATAAAATATCTGCATCTATATCTAAAGATGCTTCAACTACCTGAGTTGCTATAAGAATTTTGCCTTCTTTTTCATCATCAGGTTTTGGATTTTTAAATTTTTTACTGATTGTTTCTTTCTCTTTATTTTTTCTATCTTCAAATGTAAATTTTGAATGAAGAAGGAACACTTCAATAGATGTATTTTTATCTTTAATCTTTTCATAAACTTCTTGGGCGTGTTTTACAGTATTTAATATAAAAAGAACCCTTTTACCACTTTTAGCCTCTTCAATTGCTTTATTTAATAGGTCATCCGGTATTTTAAATTCCTTTTTTTTATTTTCAATAAACTCAATTTTAATTTTATGCTTAACAATTTCTTCAAATCTTTGTTTTTCCTCTTCATAGATATTTATTTCTTCATATTGAATATCTTTTTCTTCTAATACTTTTTTGACAAATTCAGGCATTGTGGCTGTCATGAGTAAAAAGTTTCCACCCATAGTTTTAACCCACTCAATAAATTTAACAATAATAGCACATGCTTTTGGATCATATGCTTGAATTTCATCAATTACAAGATTTGAATAAGAAAAAAGTGAAAAAATTTTTTCATATCCTGGTGGTTTTAAGGCATAAGGGAAAAATTGATCACCCGTTGAAATTATTACAGGAAATGAGAGATTTTTTGATAATTCATAAAGTTTAATATTATCCCCGACATCACCCCATTTTTCAATTAAATAAACATCCGCATCTGAGTGTAACAATCCAACTTTATCATTCCCAAAGATTTTTAAGGATCTATCATAAATTTGATTTACAGCAGAACGAAGTGGTAAAGTATAAATAAATTTTTTATCAGCAGACCATAAAAAGGCGTATTCCGTTTTTCCATATCCAGTAGGTGCTATAAGGATTAAATCTTTATTTATATAATCTTTAACTTTGGAAAATTGCCAGATTTGTTCTTCATCACTTATCCCAGTCTTTTGTGTTATTTCATTTTTTATATTATTTTTTACATCACTAATGTTCACACATTCAATTTCAACTTTATCAAAACTCTCATTTTCCTCTTCACACCAGGAGGCAAAGTGATCACATCTTTGTAAAAATCCAGAGATTAAAATCCATTTCTTAGTATCTTCAATGCTTTGGGCAATACTCTCTCTCAATGGTTCGTAATCAAATTTATATGGGGGGATAGCAATATTATACAATTTCACACCCTCTTTTATTTCTTTAAGGAGTTTTTCATTTAGATTTACAGTTTCAATAAAATTTTTTACTTCACAATCTGTTAAGGAATTGATTTCATTCTGGAGATTCTCTTCTAACTTATTCTTTATTTTAAGAACAAATTCACCAAAATTTTTTAGGTCTTTCTTCCCGGCAACATAATCATCAAAATAATCCCTCCAGTGATGATAAGCAACGGAAGAGATTATCATTTCTACTAATTTATCGTTTCCTAATTTTTCTTTAAACTTTTTCATATCAATCCAAAAAATTGAAAACAGTGAATGAGGAAAATCGTGAAGAATATCAAAAGGTTCGTAATTTTTATTCTCAACAATTTCAATTTGAAATTTCGGCAAAACTTTACCTAAATCGTGATAAAAAATTCCAAGTTTTATAGGAAGGTGAAGTTCATCATTTATTTTATCTTTTATTCTTTCAAAAACTTCTAATATATCTTTAATATGTGTGCTTAACCTTATTCCTTCGGATTTAGCCCATATTTCCATTTTTAATTCTCCTTATAGATTAGCAAAAAATAAAGGAATTTTTTCATTTTTATCATAAAAAATTTTTGTATCAGATTTGGAAATCACAATTTCACCATCATTTAATTTTGCATCTACATAGATAAAATCTCTTCTGCCATTTAAAAGCCTATAAAAGGTTGGAATTTTATATAAAAGACCACCGAATTTCTCAAAATCAAAATTGGAGCCATCAGGAAGAAAAGAATTTTTAGGTATCCAGAAAAACTTTTTAAAATCACCACCATAGTTTATTTCTTCCAAATCAACAAATTTATCAACAAATTTAATTTCTTGAATCACAATCCAGTCCTCTGCTCTTCCAAGATGAAGAGGATAAATTCTATCTTGAGGATTTTCAAAAGAATTTTTTATCTTTTCTAAAAAATTTTGATCTTCATGATAAAAATAAATCCAAAGGTCTACATCATTTAAAATATCTATTAAAACAGGCATCTGACCGCCGGGATGTTCAGCATACCCAAAGATATTTCTATTTTCTGGAAAACCAAATCTATCGTTATGACTTTTTTCTGATAAGTTTCTAAACCAAATATATTCAGTTGTTTTGCTTTCAAATTTCCCACATATTGAGATTTTTATGTTTTTAAGTTTGTGGTAATCGCAAGAACAATTTTGATTCATACATGGCTCTTCTTTTCCTTCAATATTTCTTATTCCTAAGATATTACATAAAAGACCGATAACAGTGGAATATGGTGGTATGGGGTAAGTGTGCCTTCTTTGATAAGTAAAGGGAATTCTATAATGAGCATGTGGTTGATAGATTTTAAGTTTTAGAACTTCCATTTTGAGATATCCCCTTCAAAAATTCATTCCATTCCTCAATCCACTTATTTTTAAATTCATTTTTTAAACTTTCTTTATTTGGAAGCTTTATTCTTTCTGTATCCATTATGAAAAATTTTTCCACCCAACTATTTTTTACACCGTCTCTAATTCCTATTACTTCATATTTATCTTCACAATAACGTATTTCTATATAAGGATGGAATACAGGAACAGGAACTTTAACATATGCAGCAACTAAAAATAGAGGAATTATTGTATTTTCTTCATTGCTTGATTGAGATTTTAGACCATCTTTGATACATTCTAAGATATTTTCTATTCTTTCCTTTTTTGCTTCAGGATTTATTTCAAATATTACCTTTACCTTATTTCCAACTTTTTCCACTTTAATTTTATGTTCAAACTCTTTTTCGTTTTTCTTTTCTTTTATTATGTATTCACATCCCTTTTTTCTCTCTTCCACATTTTCCAATATTTTTTGTAAACCTAATTCAATTTTTAAAGTTTTCTCTGACTCATTATACTCTGGTTCCTTTGAAACAATAAATTTATAAAAATCTCCTTCTTCCTCATATTCTTGAACTTTTATGTTAGGCTTCTTTTGACCCCTCTTTTTTTCTTCTTCTCCTTTCTTTTCCTCTTTTAAATATTCTGTTTTAAATTGAATAACTTTACTTTCTTCCGTTGTTTCCTTGGCTTTTTTCCCTTTTTCTTTCGGGTATTCCATCAAATTTTTTGCCACTCTAACAACCCTTCCTTCAACATAAATAGGGTGCTCATCAATTTCATAATAGATGTTTCCCTCTTCATCCTCCTTTCTCTCAACATCTTTTAAAATAGCAAAGTGAGGTTTTTGGATAGTAATATATAACTTTCCATCTTTATAACTCAAATCTTCTCCAATCCATTCATCTCTCCCTAAAATATCAGTATCAATTGTAAAACTCACCTTATAAAATGAGACATGTTCTTCCTTATTATACGGATTTGGAGTAACATTAAGGCCCTGCTTTATACCTCTATTTACTAAATCATGATTTGCATAGAACGCCATATCGCCGTTATATGGATCTAAGCCGATAGCTTTTGTAATTCCAACAGGTGCCTTTCGTGTAATAGAAGCTTGACCACCAATAGTGTACATATAACCAAAAGCGTCAAGTTCAGGACTTGAGATGATGTCATCTTGGGTAATGTCAAATTGAACAACCTTTCCCTGACCTGTTACTTTGGCAGGTTTCCAATTAAATGCTTTTTGAAGGGTTGCAAATAAATAGTGTCTTATTGCTGTTTTCCCAATAAAACTTACCGTTCTATTTCCTCTTTGAAGTTTTTTAATTGAAAGAACATTTTCCGCAATTTTTTCATCTCTGTTGAGAGCTGATGCTTCAAAAATCATTGTTATAGTTATATGTTTCATGATTCTTCACCTCCTTCTTTTGTTTCACCTAAAATTCCACTTAAAAAAGAATATATAAAAGTTTTAAAAAGCTCATCCGAATAGATAGGGTTAAAAGACTTTGCAAGTAAAATTGGTATTTCTTTTTCATCAGCTCTAAAAATTCTTATTATAAGATATTGGACTTCATTTCTTTGTGAATGTCTTACCCTCTCTATAATTCTAAATGCTTGACTTGAAAAAGCATCAACCACATTTTTGTAATTCTTATCATATCTAAAAGCATAACCCAAACTCCTTAACCTTTCAACCATTTCACCTGCATTATCATAGGAAAATTTTTCATATAATTTTCGTAACTTTTCTTTTCCTTCCCCTGCTGTATATTTTACGGCATATTCAAGAATTTCTTGGATTTCAAAAGCTAAATTTTTATATTCTTTTAGGATATCTTCAAAATCTTCATATTGGTTATTTTTTACTTTTTCCTGAAGATAGTTTAAAATTTCCTCTTTCCATTTTGTTATATCAAAGTTCATTATATCACCTCCTTTTTAATTTCTCTTTCAATTAAAGCATAAAGTTTAAAAAGTTTTTGAGAAAATTCTGTTAAATTTTTATTATTTCTATCAAGTTTTATGTTTGTATTTATAAAATCTTCTTCATTTTTTGTTCTCTCATTTTTGAAAAATATTCTTAAAATTTTCTCAGCAAAACTTAAAATATCTTTAAACTTTCCATCCAAAACCATATTTAGAATTTTAAATTCACCAATTTGGGTTAATAGAGAAGCTATTTCTTTATTTGTGAGTAAATTAACGATTTCAGCAGGAAGAGAAAAGAAGTCTATTTTATCTCCATGCTTACTTACTATTTCAATATTCATTTTCTCCCATCTACCAAGTTGAATATAAAATTTAGAAGCCATTTCTATAAGGCTCATTCCAAGGATTTCTTTATATTCACTAATTGCCTTTGCTTTAAATATTGAAGAATACTTATTAAGATACCACATTAGTTTAAATGAGGGAGCATTTATGAAGATTTCTGAACCATCTGATAAGGGAGTAAAGGCTAAATGTTGGTGAACGAGGATATAGCCACAAAGATCACATACAATAGAAGTGGCATTATTATTCCAAAAACTATTAGGAAATTTTCGAGAAGGGGCAAGCAAAGCGTTTAATCGTATATTTAAAATTCTTATTCCGTCGCGAAATTTGTTTAAGTTTTCAAGGTCACTGTTTTTAAGACTTATGACATTATTAGGAATATAATATCCAACCCCACAAATATCGCAATTTCCGGTGTATATAACCTTTTGTAAGAGTTCAATAAATTTATTAAAAATGTTCTTCCATGTTGGTTGCAAATAATTTCTATATAGTTCGCTTTTACCAACTATGCTAGCAACTTTTCCTTCAGAAAAATAAATTTCATTTACTTTACCAGCTAATTTTTGAAATATGTCTCTACAAATCTCCATACTTCCATCATCTTTTAAAAAACTTTCCATACCATTTATAATATTTTTATCTTCCAGCACCCTCAAAAATCCCACCACTCCTGCATTATAGAGCCAGTTGGAGGGATATAAAATTATTTTGTCCATTTTTACCCCCTATTTTGAACTTATATTTTAACATTAATATGAAAATTTTTCCAAATGAATTTAAATTATATAGAAAAGCAAAATCAACTGCATCTTTGGAATCTATTCTTCCACCTGAAAAATAAAATTTTGGAAAATTTTTCCGCATTTTTAATTACTTTTTGTTCCTTTAATTAAATTTTTGCCTTTTTATCATTTAACTATCTCCAATAAGCCAAAACCCTGACCAGTTCTTACTCCAAGACCATAATCATAAATGAATTGAAGCATACAAGGGTCAGATTTTAAAGTAAATACTCCTTTAAATCCCTTTAAATAACCACCATAATGCTTTACATAAATTTCTTTTATACTTTCACCTTTTAAGGGAATGAGTTCTATTTTTGTTTCAATTTTCTTTTGATTTATCATCTCATATTTTTTAAGCATCCTTTTCTCAAGAACCTGATTGAACTTTTCAATATTCTTTTCAGAAGGAACAATAAACCATTTATCAAAATTTTCTGAATTTTCTTCTGGATCTGTTAAAATACAAATGCCAACAGTTTTAAAAACTGCAGAATCTTCATTTATCTTTACTATTCTTGATAGAGAAATATCTTTTATCTGAAAAATTTTATTTTTTAAGGTTATTCCTGAATTTTCTTTTTTTATATCAAGTAAACCATTGTAAAAAATTGAAAAGATTTCAAAATCACCAGTTGAGAATATCATATTAAATGGTGGATTAACTTTTATTTTTTCGTCTTCACTTTCTTCAATTAATTCAAACTGGTTACCAAGAAAAACTGAGAATACAAAGGGCTTTAATCTTTTTGAGGAATAAAATTCATCAAATTTCCCTGACTTTTCAAATACTTTTTTTATAAAAGATATAAAGTATCTTCTGTAATCTCTGCTTATATTAAAGGGATCCCCTGTTTCCCCGAATATTATCTTTAATCTCATAACTTAATTATATTGCTTTTTTGAACTGTAAATCAATTATAATTTTCATTTTAAATGAAAAAAGTTAAAAGATTGAAAATTTTAGGAATAGAAATAATTTTAAGTGGCGAAAATATCATATTTGATTCTGAAACAAATTTAAAAGATGAACTTGGCTTTTGGGAAGAAAATAAAATTTATATTTATAAAGAGGGATTGAATACACTCCCAAAATTTGGAATCTTTATTCATGAGTTTGTTGAATTTATCCTTGAAAAAAAATTTCATCTTCCACATAACCTTGCCCATTTTATTGCTAATATTTTTGAATTTATTTTAACTTTTGGAAAAGCAGCAGAACAAGTCTGGTAGAGACTATTTTTATTTCAAAATCTCTGTTAATGCCTTTTCTATATCAGAATATGAGAATTCAAATTTTTGCTCTAATATTCTTTTTGGAATAATTTTTTGATTGAAGAAAATCACTTCATCTGCCATTTTTTGCATTAAAATTTTAAAAAAGAAATCAGGGAACTTTATAAGTTTTTTGTTCAAAATCTTAGCAAGGGTATTGTAAAGGTCATAAAATTTAATAGGAAAAGGAGATACTAAATTATAAATACCTTTACAATTCTTATTCTTTATTAAAAAAATTATTGCATTTATGGGATCTTCAATATGAATAAAGGAAATGAAATTTTCAGGATTGCCAATAATAAATAAAAAGGGAAATTTTTGAAATAAAAGAATTTTTGAGAGAAGCCCACCTTTGCCAAGCACTATACCTATTCTTATTATGCATCTTCTTATCCCATATTTTTCAATTTTTCTGTTGATTTTTTCCATTCAATACATACTTCACTTAAAAAATCTTTACCAGGGGGAGAAAACCCATCTTTCTCCTCATCTGAATTTCCATAATAGCCGATCGCAGAGGCTTGAATTAAAACCTTTGGTCTAATTTTTGTTTTCTTTATAAAGTTTAAAATTGCTTTTCCAGCGTTTACTCTACTTTCAATTATTTTTCTTTTTTTGTTTTTATTATATAAAATTTAAAATATGTTTTCACCAGCAAGATTTATTATTGCATCAAAACCATCTAAATTTTCTGGTATTTTTCATCCATCCCATAATGCAAAATTTATTCTTCTGTCAAATATTTTTTTAGAATTCCTTGTTAAAGCATAGATAGTATTTCCTTCTTCTAATAATTTATTAGAAAGGTTTTTACCTATAAAGCCAGTTGCTCCAAGAATCAATATTTTCATCAAATCAAATCCATTATATCTTTATATTTTTCAATTCTTAAATTTTCCCCTTCTCTTTGAATTAGCCATGTCATCCAGCACATCTCTATACTCCTTATTCCTGTCTCTTCACTTATTTTTTTAACCTTTTCAATGAATTTTAAATTATCATTTTCTTTTTCTAAACCTGCCTCTTCAAAAATTTTATTTAAAACTCTTTTAACAATTTTATCAGGCATAATAGTATCAACTCCTCCCATCATCCTTAAATATTCAAAGGTTATAAGACCAACACCTTTTATCTTTCCTATTGGGTCACTTTTAAGATTTTCAGGTTTTGCATTTTTTGCCCATAATCTTAAAGCCTCTTTATCAGAAATTCCTTTTTCTTTTTTTAATTCACAAAAATATTTTGAAATTTCTTTTATAACATGCCATGACCTTTTATTTTTCCATATATAAAATGCTTTTTTATAATCAAATTTTACTAAATCACAAACATCCTTAATTATTCCTTTATCAACAAAATCCTCTTTAAATTTTAAAACTTTTGGAACAACTGCTGTAAAATAATTTAGTCCAATTGATGTAAATGCTGCATCTATTATCATTAAAGGAACACTCCCTCCCCACCTTTCTGTTTTTAAACATCTATCACAATAGTATTTTAAGTCATCTATTCTGGAAATATAAGAATATAAAATTTTCTTAACTTTTGAATTTCCCAATCCTTTATAAATAACCCGCATAACCCTCCATAAAGAGCTCGTAAAGCATTTCCAGAACTTTTAATGCTGTATGAGAAAATCTCCAATCACTTTGGTTATTTTTTAGTTTTTTGATTTCATCTTCAATTTTTTCAATTTCATTAATTCCTAACTCAGATTTTATATCTTCTAATTTCTTTTCTCCTTGATTCCCGGGCTTTTTGCACCAATAAAGCACTTTATAAAGTGGAGCTTCAAGTTTTGCTCTATTTCCGTGAAACTTTGGCAAAACCTTCATTAAAATAGCAAGGTCAAAAATTTCATCATCATTTTTAAAAGATATTATTTTATTTTTTTCTGCATCTTTTGCATTTTTGTAAAACAAAGCGATTTCATCTAAAACTCTATATCCAAAATGAAGACTATAGGGTTCTAAATTTTTTGATAAATTTGTAATATAAGAGAGGTATTCCTTGAAGGTTGATTCATCAAGTGCTTCTTTTATTTTATTCTTCTCACTGTATGCTTTTAGAAATTCTCCATTTTGTGTGAAATCTTTTACAATGTTTTCATTAAAATAAAAAGAGATTTTATCGCTTTTCAGAATATTAATGTATTCTTTAAAACTTACATCTTTAAATTCAATTACAAATGCCCTGTCAAGAACCTTTGGGGAAAACATAAAGGTTGTTTCATCAATGTTTACAGTTCCAATGAAATAAAGATTAGGTGGTAGTTTTAAATTAATTATTCCTTCATCATAATTATAATTTGCTTTTTTGAGTAAATCTTTCAAATCATCTTTTAATTCTTCTTTTTTATTTTCTTTTTCTGAAATCTGGATTCTTATTCCTTCTTTTGTAAAACCTTCCTCGTCCCTTCCGCTTTCTAAAACACTCAAAAATTCAGCAAAGTAATACTCAACTCTTGCGAGATTCATTTCATCAAGAATTACAAAATAAGGAGAAGCTTTATCTTTATTTTCTTTATAATCTATTATAGCATTTAGAATGAATTTTAAAAAACCTGTGGGGTCTTCGTATCTATTCATTATAGGGTTATAATATCCAATTAATGATTTTGAATCTCTCCAATCAGGACGCACAGAAAGGAAAAATGAAGAATTAACTAAATCAAAATCAAATACAAGTATGAAAGAACTTTGAGTTGCCTTTACTTCTTGACCAAGTTCCTTTATTTTTTTTGTTTTTCCCTTTTTTATTTTCCCTTTTTTAAATTCTTCTTTATCAATTAATTCAACTGTATATTCTGAAAAATCATAATCAATATCGCAAAAACTTTTTATTTCAAAAGCTAAATTAAAACTATCTTTCCACGATGGATTCATTAATTTATTTTCAAATTCCGAAATATTTTTTTCATCTTTCTTAAACATATTTATTACATCAAATTTTTTTATAATTTTTTTACTTTCGTTGTCATAAAGATACAAATTAAAAGGTAAATATTTTTTTAATTCTTTGTATAACTCCCTCTTTAACGAAGCAGTCCATAAAAAAATATTTTTCCCATTTTTTAAATTTTCAATCATTTCTTCAAGAGTTTCTTTCCCTTCTTTCTCTGAACCCTTTGATCCAATTAATGCTGGTTTATTTAATGCTGGTTTATTTAATGCTGGTTTATAAAAACCTTCTGCGAAAAGTTGAGCCATTTTAGTTTTTCCTGTTCCTGATAAACCAGCAAGTATCACAAATCCTTTAGTTTTTAATGCGGTATAGAAAGAGGAAATCTGAAAAGGTGCAAAATAAAATCCCTTACTTTTAAAATAAGAAGATAATCCTTCTAACTTTTCTTCTTTCTTTTCCACACCTTCTGAAGAATTCTCTTTATGTTTTTCTTTTGTTTCCTCTTTATTTTTAGTTTCACTTTTACCTATACCTTTAGCAAATTCAAAGATATAGCGACAAAACCAAACAGTTGGATAAGAAAATTCCGTAAAACTATGAACCTCCTTTAAATAAGTAAGATAGATTTTTATAAACTTTTCTAGTTTAAGGTTACCTGGTTGTTTGGAATAATCGGAATTACTTAAATTTCCTTCCGCGAATATTATCAAATTATTATCCCATGGACAAAAAATATCAGGTCTTACCCAATATAATTCTTGGGTAAATATTATATTTTTTTTCTTATTTTCCAGTAATTTTTTAATTAATTCTCTAAATTTATCTTCATTTTCATTTAGAGATTCAAAATCTTTTAAATCTTTGATAAATTCAAAAATTTCCCAAGCAATTTGGCACTTTTTATCTTCTTCTTCTTTCCTATAAAGCATTGGTTGACCTGAATAGACGCCAGGTCCTCCAAAAGTTTTCAACCCTCCACTGAAAATTTGGTAGAAAAGTTTTCCTATTACTTTAGGATCATTACTTTTTCTTAGTCTATCTACCTTTATCCCAGATAATTTTCCATAAAGAGAAAGAGGATCAATTTCTTTGGTTTTCCAATTAATATTTTCTAGTTTCATATTTCCTATTAAATACTTCATCAACTCTTTTCCTGCCTTTTTCCCATCCTTATTATTCTTTTCATAAAATTCATATAGTTTTTCATTCAATTCTTTAATATTTTTAATTATCTCTTTTATTTTTTCTTCTTCTGAATTATGTTTTTCCATTTGAGCTTTTCCTTCTTCAGACTTTATAAATTCTTTATACCATTCTGTTAAATTGTTGTATTTTTTCATTTTTTACCTCCTTTTTATTCTTCATAAGGTAACATTTTAAACCAACCTATTCCTTTTAAATTTTCCTTATTTTCTTCATTTTCTGTTAAAATCTTTTCTATCAAATTTTTTAAATCTCCTTCAAAAGGTGTATCTCCTTCTTCTTTATAAAACTTATCTTCTTCACCAGGATAAAGTATTATACATGCATCAGCTTTTAAAGCATCCTTATAAGCATGCATCTTTATTATATCACCAGTTTTTGGAACTTTTCCTTCTTCCCACTCCCTTTCAATCTCCTCTCCTATATTTTCTTTATCTTTTTCTTTATCTATATCCGGCTTTTTAAAAGCAAACTTGGCATCTAAAATTATTCTTAGTTTCTTTCCCTCGTATATTGAGAAATCAGGTATTAAACTTATTCCAGAATAACTTTTCTCATTTTTTTGATAAATGAATTTGTAATTCTTATTACCTATCATAAATTCTAATTTTATTTTAAGCTTCCCCTTTATTTTTTCCTCAACTTCCATTACGATTTTTCCTTTTGTTCCATTTAAAAGGCTGCATAACTTTAAAGCACAAAAGAATTCATAGAGTTCGTAGACCTTTCTTAAATTAATTGCCTCTTCAATTTTCTCAAAGGGACTTCTTCCCATAAGATATTTAAAGTAAAGTTCTAATAATTCTTTATATCCTTCTCTTTTTCTTAAAACCGTTGAATATGATGGGAAAATATAAAATTCTCCTACTTCTTCCCATAAAGGATCCTTTATAAAATCATCAATTAATCCTTTTATTCCCTCTATTTCTTTTATTACTGTTTCTTTATATTCTTTATTACTTTTAATTAACTCTTCAATATCCTGAGAAATTCTTTTAAGAAAATTTAAAACAAATCTATTTTCAGGAGTATCAAGAGTTTCGTATTTTAAAGAGGATAGAACTTTTTTCGGTAAATAATATTTTTCTTTGGCGCTAAAACCTAATTTGCTTTTTGATTCATAAAGATATTCTGGATTTGTTAAAATGCTATAAATTGTATCAGCGTCAACTTCTGAAACTTTATTAATATCCAGCATCTCCTTTTCCTCTTTTAAAATTCTGTAAGGGTTTGCTCTTATTGTGTTTAAGGCACTCTTTAAATTTTCTTTGTTATTTTTTAAAAAGAAAAAAGTGAAAAGTGGTGAGGCTCTTAAAGAAATGTAATAAGAAGTAGGAGTAAATACTACCGGTGCAATATCAAAAGGGAGCTCTTTAAACTTTTCCCAGATTGATAAAATAAGATTTTTGTAAAATCTGGGATAAAAAAGTGGAGAATCTTTATTTGTTTCTAATTTTTCTGAAATAACTTCTACGGGTAATGAATATTCTTTTTCTTCTTTTTTAAATTTAAAAATAATTTCAGATTTTCCAATGTAATTTTTAAAAGGATAATCTCTTGTTTGCTGAATCTTAATATTTTTATCTTCTCTTATAATTTCACTTTCTCCGATTTTCCGGAGTTCCCATCCATTTTTACCTTCAAATTCATAATTCTCAAATTCATAAAGCCATAAAGAGGAAAAATCCTCAATTTTATAATTTTTTATGTCTTTCTCAGGAATTAAACTAACCTTACCTTTAAGAATCCCAACCTCTTCACCGTTTATTTTAATTTTTATTCCATCCCTTCCACCTTCTGTTACTTCTTTAACTTCAAAATCTTTTATTTTACAATTCATCATTTTCTCTTTTTCTCAACAGGGACTTCTATTTCAACAAGATCAATTATATCACCGTATTGCTCTTTAAATTTATCAATATCAAGAGTAACTGAAATTTTATCAGCCTCTTGAAAGCCTTCAAGCAATTTATCCTTTATAGCATCATATGTTTTCCAATTTAATACCATTCCACCTTTTATTTTTTCCGAAAGAAATCTTGGAACTCCTGTTTTTTGAGATTTTAGAGCATCGTAATATTTTAATAATTGATGAAGATACTCACCAGAGATATCTTTCTGTGTTTTAAGTTCCACAATTATCCCGTTTTCTTCCTTTTCATCAAACACTATAAAATCAACCTTTCCACCCTTTAAAACTTGGTCTTCATACATTATATCTACCTGAAGTTGTTCAAGATATTTTAATCCATTTTTTCTGAATTCATAGGCAAGAGCGGCTTCGTATTCCGTTTCTTTAATAAATCCAAATGGGCCGAGTTCTTTATAAACTTTTTCAGCCAGTTCTTTTATTTTTCTTTTCAATTCTTCCATTTTTACCTCCTTTTTAAGCGTTGACATTTTAATATTTTACCTCTTGTGTGTGTCAATTTTTGACAATAAAAATTTTAACAAGTTAAATGAAGCGCACACACAACTTTTTTGTTTCTATCCATATATTCATTGAAAATATTCACTGCCTCTTTTGTTTTTTTAATTATAACTTTTATATTATTTCTTTCAAGTTCTTTTATAACCTCTTCTTTTACTTCCATAACTCCTGAATATCCTGTCCCTATTATAAGAATTTCAGGCTTGTATTCAATTACTTCTTTTAAATCTTCAATACATAAAGAATGCCCTTCCTTTCTCCACCAGTTCTCTTTTATTTTATCAGGGAAAATTATCAAATCCCTTGTATATTTTTTACCATTTATAATAATTTCGCCAAAATCGTATTTTTCTATTTTCATAGTTTAAAAAATTTGACGATTTATTCATAATTGATTATAAAGATTTCTTAGAAATTTCCTCAATTAAATATAGAATACCATAACAACATTGAATTTTTCTGGCTCAATAAGATTAAAAGAAGTGCCTCCTAAAAAATGTTTTTTGTATAGTCCTCTTTAAATCTTTCAACATAAGCATTTTCTCATAAAATCTTTTGCATTTTCACCTTATAAAGATTTGTAAGCATAAGCAAAACCTAACTTCGTCTTTAAAAGAACTGCACAGAAAATATACCTTTACTTTAACCGTTTTTGCATAAAAAGATATTTTTGCTTTTGAATTTGGTATTTTAATAACTGATGCAGAAAGAGATTTTATTTTAATTTCTTCTCAAAATTCATCAAAAAGCACTTTCAGAGTGAATTTTTGCGCACCCTACCATAAAATTATGGATACCATATGATTAAATATGATTAAATATAATTAAATATAATTATGGGGATAAAAGAAAAAGGTACTCTTAAAGAATTTCTGCGCACCCTAAAGGGTGCGGCTACCATAAAATTGTGGATACCATATGATTAAATATAATTATAATTAAATATAATTAAATAAAATTATGGGGATAAAAGAAAAAGCACTCTTAAAGAATTTTTAAGCACCATAAAGGGTTCAGCTACCATAAAATTATAGAATATAAGAATAAATGTTAAAAATTTCTAAAAAAATGATAATTTTTACCTCTTTCCATTATCTAATATCTCTTTAAAATTTTTCATTTTATGTATTATATATAATTATTCAAAAGGCGAAATTTTACCAATGTGGAGATTTTTTAGAATTTTTACGCACCCTAAAGGGTGCGGCTACCATAAAATTATAGAATATGAGAATAAATGTTAAAAATTTTTAAAAAAATGATAATTTTTACCTCTTTCCATTATCTAATATCTCTTTAAAATTTTTCATTTAAATGTTACAAACTTAGAAAACCTAAATTTTACACTCCTAAAATTTTTAAAATGTTTATTTTCTCATTTAACAATCATTTTTAAAATTTAAAAGAATTTCTTTATAATTAAACTTATGAAACTAATCATAATTCTTCTGATAGCTCTTTTAATAAACTGCAACAAAAAAGAAATAAAAGATAAAAACTATCCTGTTGCAAAAGTTGGCAAAATAGCCATCACAAAAAAAGAACTTGAAATGCATTTTCCTTCAAATTTAAAACCCTTTGTTGATGAAGAAGAAAAAAAGAGAGTTTTAAATTTAGGTATAGAAACACTTCTATATTACCTTGCAGCAAAGGATGAGGGATTTTTAAATGATTCAATAATTAGATTAAGAATAAAATGGTCTGAAAGATTAATACTCGCAGAGGAATATATCAAAAGAAAAGTTGAATCAAAAATTCAAATAAAACCTTCGGAAGTTGAAAATTTTTATGAAATAAATAGAAATAATTTTGAAAAGGATATTACCATTGCCTATGTTATAGGTGGAAATAAAAACCAACTGGAAGAAATCAGAAATAAAATGATAAATTCAAAACCTGAAAAAGTAATAGAGGAACTAAAATCTTTACCCAACATTATAGCCAATATAGAAAAAACAAATCTTGGTGTATTAAAAATAAACCCTGATTTACCCCTTCCCTTTATAAATGCTGTTTTAAATCTAAAAACTGGCGAAATAAGTGGTGTCGTCGAAATATCTCCCTTTAGATATGCTATAGTTAAGCTTATTGACGAAAAGAAAACAGATTCAAAGAAAGAAGATTTATTAAAAATAATAAATTCCTATTTACACCTTCAAAAAACCCAAGCAAAAAAAGACTCAATCATAAATTCCCTGAAACAAAAATATAAAGTTGAAATATTTATTAAGTAATAATATTAATAAATTTTTCAAAAATTTCACCCGCCTTTCCAAAAATACTTATATCAGAAATTTCTGAAATCTGTGTTGGCTCTAAATTTATCTCAAAAACTTTTCCTCCTTTTTCCTTTATATAAAAAGGAATAGAAGCAGCAGGATAAACTAATAAAGATGTTCCAACAACAAGAATTGCATCACATCTTGAAATAAATTCTAAAACACTTGAAAAAATAATCTCATCAATAGGCTCCCCAAACCATACAACATCAGGTCTTAAAAGACTACCACAATTCTTACATCTTGGAGGCAACTCCTCATCTTTAAATACTTTTTTCTCAAACTCTTTTTTATTACAACCTATACATCTTGTCCTAAAAATATTACCATGAATTTCTAATATTTTTTTTGAACCTGCTTCTCTATGCAAATCATCTACATTCTGAGTAACAAGCAAAAAATCAGGAATAATCTCTTCTAACTTTTTAATTCCATAATGGGCAGAATTTGGTTTTGCTTTTAAAATTATTTTTCTTCTCCAATTATACCATTCCCATACCAGTTTTGGATTCTTTTCAAAAGCATGAGGTGTTGCAAGTTCCTTTGCATCATAATTTTTCCATAATCCATCTTTACCCCTGAATGTAGGAACACCACTTTCCTGCGAAACACCAGCACCCGTCAAAACTAAAAGAGAATTCAAAGAAAAAATTTCCTTAACCAACTCATTAATATTCATAATAAAAAACTATTTCAAAAAAATAGAAATAATAATTGCTAATAAGGAATAAAAAGCAACAATAGTATAACCTGTTGGTAAATCTAAAAAATAAGAAATAAGAATTGAAATAATGTTTACAAAAATTCCAAATATCCATGAAGTTATTAATCTCAAAGAAAATTTTTTAACGAAAAAACCGGTCACATAAGCCGGGACAACAAGGATTGCAAAAACTATAAGAACACCAGCAAGATTTACTGAACTTGTAACAGTAACTGCAAATAAAGTAAAAAAAAGTATTTCCCTTTTCAAACCCTTAATCCTTTCTACAACAAAATAAATAATTAATCCAATTATTGAATAGAGTATTGAAGTTTTTATTAAATCAATTTTTGTTATAAATAAAATATCTGCTGCTTGTAACCTCTGAACTTCTTCAATACCATGAGGATTTTTTGATAATAAAATTATTGATAAACTTATACCCGTTGCATATATAAGACCTATGAAAGCCTCGTGACTTAAATTTTTTTTATTTGAAGTTAAAGCAATAAGAAGTGCTCCAATTAAAGAAAAAAGAAGAGAAATAGGATAGAAAAATTTACCACCGAAAAGCAAAATTGAAAGAGCAGTTCCAACTGCTGCCATCTGTCCTATCGCAAGATCTGTAAAAATTATACCTCTTTCAATTATATAAATACCAAAATAAGAATGAATACCAACTAAAACAGTCGCAAATAGGAAACTCGTAAAAAGAATATCTATCACTCTGAAAGTTTTTTAAAAATTGTATCAAATAAAGAAAAAATATCCTTTACCTCATTTAAACTATTCACATCATGAGGAAGTATCACATACTTAATACCTGTCTTTTCTGAAAGTTTTTTTATTGTATTTATATCATTGTAAACAGCTCCTACAATTTTTATAAAATTTTGCCCTTTTACTTTATTTACTATATCTTCTATATGCTTTGCTGTAGGAGGTATTCCAGGTTTAGGTTCTATTTCAGCAACTATTTCAAAATTTCCATCTTTAGCCAAATAATTAAACATTCTGTGATACTGAATAAGCTTTAAAGAACTTATCCTTTTTAAAATATCCTCCCATTCTTTTTTCTTATTTTCATATTTTTCAATAAAATTTTTATAATTATTTTCAAAATATTCTCTTTTTTCAGGTCTCACTAAAATAAGCCCTTCCAAAATTCCTTCGGCAATTTTGGGAAGGTTTTTATAACTCAAATAATAATGAGGATTACCTTCAGGATGAATATCACCCTCAGCTCTACTTACTTTTAATGGTTTATCAATTAATTCAATTTTCCGTGATAAATCAATCAAAAATTTGCTTCCTGGATTTATCTTTGGATTATTTGCCTGTTCAATTAGAGGCGGTAAAAAACCAATTTCAAGGGATGCTCCATTGATAAATAAAATATCTGCCCTTCTCAATTTTCCAATCAAAGAGGGCTTTGGCACCACATGATGGGGATCTTCTGTTCCATTTGAAAGAGTTGTAATATCAACCATATCTCCACCTATTTCCTTAACAATTGAAGCAATATATGGATAACTTACAACAACCCTTATTGGCTCTTCCTTTAATAAGGAAAAAAACAAAATAAAAATATTTAACATTTTTAACCTCCCTTTTAAAACATATGTGCACCGTGGGCACCTATCGATAAATTAATATTTAAAATAAATTCATTTATCGGTCGCACTTTTTCCTCAAAATACTTTGTATGATCATAATTATACTGAAACCTAATCCTTGAAAATTCAGTAAAGTTATACTCTGCCATAAAAGAAATTTTATATAAATCTTTAATATCATTTTGAGAAACATTTCCATCTATCTTAACAGATGGCTTAAAAAGATAATCAAATCTTAAACCTGTTCTAATTCTTCTATTTAACTTAAATACTATCCCTGAATAAAAACCAGAATTTATTTTATATAAATTATGCTCAACCGCTGAATTTGTATCTGTTTCATTTACAAGATATAATTTCCCATCAATAATTCTACTTAAATATTCACTTTCAAAGGAAATATACCTATAAGCATCAATAATATACTTATATGTAATATCAAATCCATATAAAACTGTTCTTGGAGAACTTATAGCATAATTGTGAGAAGCCTCTTTATGATGATTTGAATGATAGATATTTGAGGGTCCATAAAGAATAGAACTTCCTAAAAGAAATACATGATTAATAAAATCAAAGGATGTCTTAACATAACCTGTAAAAAGAGAAGGCTTTGGAAAAGATTCAATTTCCTTATCAAGAAATTTAAAACCATCTGCATTAAAGGATACAGGCTCTTCGTAGGAATTTTGAAAAATTTCACTCCCGAACTTTAAAAAGAAATTAAAAGGAAATGTATATGTAATTCTTAAACCTAATCCACTTAAGCCTTCACTACCTAAAAGTGCATCATATATTATTGGTGAGTCATAAAAATCCCAGTAATGGGCATGCTTAAAGTTATGCCTTCCTATTTCACTTTTAAAAATACCTATTCTTGAACCAAATCCAGAAGGCAAAAATTTTAAATCACCGTAAAGTTCCTCAATTTCTATTCCATGCTCGGGATTTATCGTATTAATAGAAAATAATTCAAAATAGGGATCCACAAAGGCTGAAAAGACAAGCTCAAGATAATTGAAATTAAATCCCCTATTTTTACCTATATGTGAATGGAAATGACCGATAAATTCTGGAATTAAAAGTTCTTCCCTCCATTCATCTTTAATGTCACTACCTACAAAAGAAAAATCAGCAATCAAAGAAATATCTGGATTAAAAATATTCTGAACAAAAGGATTAAAACTAAGAGTTTGAGTATATAAAAAAATAACTATAAAATTTGTCATATATATTACCTCCTTTTGTTACTTTTTTTAAAAAAGGTGTTATTGATAAGATGGTTTTATTATAACATTAAATAAAGAAAAATTCAAGCATATGTAAAGAACCATAAGAAATTAAATTTTTTTCAAAATAAGATTTAGAAGAGTGGTTCCTATAAAATGTTCTTTTATAGTTTTCTCAAAATATTTCAATATACGCATCCTCTTATAAAATCATTTGATCTTCACCTCTTTAAGATTTGTAAATTTAAGCAAAAAACTTTTCCTTTAATACCTATTAACTTTAAAAAGAACCTTTTTGTTATATTACCAACTTTTTTAAAAAATTTAAATACAATAAAAATTTAATTTCAGGGTTCTGAAGTGTGACAGGTTCTGCAAGCCGGTGCACCTTCAAAGGGAGATTCTCCTTCCATTGCATGACACCTTAAACAGGTCTCATAATTACCACCCATATTTCGAATTTTATCATCATGAATTCTATACCATTTCTCAGGATGATAACTTACAGGTTTCTCAGGATTTTTCTTTGAACAGAATGAAAATAAAAGAGAGAAAATAATTAAAAAATTTAAACATCTCATTTTCCGCCCCCGTGACATGTTAAACAGACATTATCTTTTTCTTCGTGACATACTACACACCTTAAAGGATTTAACCTTGCTTCTTTAGAATGCAATCCACCATTAGCTTTTACCCACTCAACTGAATTGTGATCAAAGGGATAAATTTTTTCATTTCTGT
>JBDRZP010000027.1 GCA_039804025.1 candidate division WOR-3 bacterium | reverse complement strand
TTTTCTCTTATACCAAAAGTTGGGCCTATTTGAGAAAAAAGAAAATTAAAAGTGATTAAGAAAAATAGGAGTTTTTTATATAAAATTTTAAACATATCACCTCCTTTTTAGTTATTTTTGATAAAGTTTTCAATTTCATTTATAAGTTCCTCTTCTGCTTTTTCAATTTCAATACTCTTTTTAAACTTTCCTTTAACATAAATTGCAGCTTTTCTTTCACCAATACCTGGAAGGGAAAGACCAATATCAGCAAATTTCGATTCACCTGGACCATTAACAACACAACCCATTACAGCAACTTTTAAATTTTTATACCTATCATCTAACTTTGATTTTTCCTCGAGGTAGAGACTTACTTTTTCAGCAATTTCCCTAAAATAAGAGGATTTTGTTCTTCCACAACCTGGACAGGAGGTAATTTCTGCATTAAATCTTCTTAAACCAAGAGATTGTAAAATCTCCTTTGCCACCTCTACTTCTTTTGTTCTTTTCTCATTTAATTTAGGTGTTAAAGAAACCCTTATTGTATCACCTATACCCTTTAAAAGCAGACTACCTATGCCTATGGAGGAAGAAATAATACCTTTTAATCCTGAGCCGGCTTCTGTTAATCCGAGATGAAGGGCAAATTTTACCTTTTTTGCAAGCTTTTCATAAACATAAATAAGTTCGTTAACCTCAGAAACCTTGCAGGATAAAACAATTTTATTTTCCTTCAAACCAAGTTCTAAAGCTTTTTCAGCTGATAAAATTACCGATTCTACTGCAGTATCAAGTAAAACTCTTTTAAAATCATATGGTTTTTTTCTTTTTGAATTTAATTCCATATTTTTTGTAAGGAGGGATTTATCAATTGAACCCCAGTTTACACCAATTCTCACAGGTTTATCAAAATCAATTGCTATTTTTATCATCTCCACAAAGTTTTCCTCCTTTCCTGTTGTTCCTGGATTTATTCTGTATTTATCAAGCATCTCACTAACTTTTTTATATTTTCTTAAAAGTATATGGCCGTTAAAATGAAAATCACCGATAATCGGATTATTATAACCCTTATCCCTCAATATACTTATTATCTCAGGTATAGCCTTAGCAGCTTCCTCTGTATTTACAGTTATTCTTACCATTTCACTGCCAGCCTCAATAAGTTCAATCACCTCTTTAACTGTGTTTTCTACATCTGAAGTTTGTGTATCTGTCATAGATTGTATAACAGGAGGTCTTCCCCCACCTATTATTACATTTCCGATTTTAACTTCTATTGATTTTCTTTTTTTCAAATTTTACCTCGCAAAACTTATAGCTCTTACTTCCCTTATAACAGTTACTTTAATCTGACCAGGAAACTTTACCTCTTCCTCTATTTTCTTTGCAATGGTTCTTGAAAGTTCAAAAGCCTCTGCATCAGAGACTCTTTCAGACTGGACAATAATTCTCAATTCCCTACCAGCTTGGAGTGCATAAGCTTTTTCAACTCCATCAAAGGAAGTAGCAATTTCTTCAAGTTTTTCTATTCTTTTTATATATGCCTCAACAGTTTCCCTTCTTGCTCCTGGTCTTGAACCTGAAATAGCATCAGCTGCTGCTATAAGAGGACCATAAGGGGATTCAGGTTCAACATCCTCATGATGGGAAGCTATTGCATTTGCTACAAGATCACTTTCTCCATATCTCTTTGCTATCTGTGCACCTATAAGAGCATGAGGACCCTCGTATGAAGGATCAGCAACTTTTCCAATATCATGTAAAAGAGCAGCTCTTTTTGCAATCTCTACATCTAAATCAAGCTCACCTGCTATCATACCTGCAAGTTGTGCAACTTCTTTTGAATGAAGAAGAAGGTTCTGACCAAAGGAGGACCTAAATTTCAACTTTCCAACATACCTTAAAAGTTCTGGATGCATCCCTCTTAAACCAAGTTCAAGAATAGTTTCCTCACCTATTATTCTAATATATTCATGAAATTCTTCCTCAGTTCTTTTAACAACTTCTTCAATTCTTGCAGGGTGAATTCTTCCGTCTGCAATAAGTCTTTCCATTGAGATTCTCGCAATTTCCCTTCTTTCAGGGTCAAAGGAAGATAAAATAACAGCACCAGGTGTATCATCAACAATCACTTCAACACCTGTAAGAGATTCAAAGGTTCTAATATTTCTACCTTCCCTTCCTATAATTCTACCTTTTATTTCATCAGAGGCAAGGGGTATAACTGTAACAGAGGATTCTGAGGAGACCTGTGAAGCAAGTCTCTGCATAGCTGTAATTATAATTTTTGTTGCCTCCCTTTGAGCATTCTGTTTTGCTTCCTCTCTTATTCTATGAATAAGCTGAGCACCTTCAAGTCTTGCTTCTGCTTCAATAATTTTAAAAAGTTCCCTTTTTGCCTGTTCACGTGTCATTCCAGATATTTCCTCCAATTTTTTCATTTCCTCAGTTAATGTCTGATCTAACCTTTCCATTTTTGATCTTAAAATTCTTTCCTTTTCAGAAATCTCCTTTTCTTTTATTTTAAGTTCCTCTTCCTTTCTTAAAATAAGTTCTGCTTTTCTTTCTATCTGGTACTCTTTATCTTGCAACTCCTTTTTGAATTTTTCCAATTCCCTTCTTGCTTTTGCATACTGTAAATCAACCTTTTCCCTCTCCTTCCTCGCAATCTCTTCAGCCTCAGATTTTGCTTTTGCTATAATTTCTTCCCTCATTCTTTTTGCTTCCTCTATAATGGATTTAGCATCTTCTTTCTTCTTTTTTAAAGAATTCTCTATAATATATTTTGAAACAACATAACCCGTTATAATTCCTGAAAGCAGAGAAAAAATAAAGATAATTAAGAGTATCATGTTTCACCTCCTTCTTTATATTTATATCTTTTATATCTTATTTCTTTGAGTTTCAAAAGTAAATCTTTTTCCTTACCGATTCCCTTTAAAAAAACAATAGGGTAAAATTCTTTCATATATTTTTGATAGATAGCTTCAGGGTCTGAGTGGGGGTAAAGATAACCAATCCCCCTTCCAAGTTCTTTTGCTGAAGGATAATGAGAGTCCCTTAAATGTAAAGGGACCTCACTTATTTTTTTCTCACTTACATATTTTTTTGCATTTGACATAGATATTAATACACTATTTGATTTTGACGCAAGAGAAAGGTAAATTGTTCCCATACTTAAAAAAAACTCGCCCTCAGGTAATCCAACCATTTCAAAAGCATTTGCAAGAGAAGTTATTAAAACTATTGCATAAGGATCAGATAACCCCACATCTTCACAAGCAAAAATAAGCATTCTCCTAAAAATAAATCTTGGGTCCTCACCTGCTTCAAGCATTCTAAAAAGATAATAAAGAGCTGCATCTGCATCAGAACCCCTCATTGATTTAATATAGGCTGAAATAAAATCATAGTGTTCGTCTTGCTTTTTATCATACCTGAAATAGAACTTGAAATTCTCAAGGTCTTCCAATTTAATTTCCCCCTTAGCACTCTTTGACTCAATTAGAATTTCAAGTAAATTAAGGGACCTTCTTGCATCTCCTTCGGAAAAATTTGCTAATTTTAAAAGAACTTCTTCTTTTACCTCAATCTCAGGATATTCTTTTAAAGCTCTTTTTAAAATCTTAACTAAATCTTCTTCAGAAAGGGGTTTAAATTCAAAAACATAAGTCCTTGAAATAAGAGCTTTATCAAGAACAAAAAAGGGATTTAAAACAAGAGCACCAATAAAAATAATTTTCCCTTCTTCTACTGATGAAAGGAGAATTTCCTGTTGCAAGCGATTAAACCTGTGAATTTCATCTATAAATAAAAGGGATGCCTTACCTTTTGTTTTTAAATACCTCTCTGCTTCCTCTAATATTTTTTTTACTTCCTTAACACCACAAGTTGAAGCATTTAAATGATAAAAAGGAACATCTATATATCTTGCAATTAATTTTGCAAGACTTGTTTTTCCTACTCCTGGCGGACCGTAAAATATGGAAGAAAATAACTTACCCTTTTCAAGTAATTTTCTTAAAGGGGCGTTTTCCCCAATTATATGTTCTTGTCCTACAAACTCCTCTAAGGTTTTTGGTGAAACACGCCAGGCTAAAGGAACAAAATCCCTTTTTTCTCTTTCCATAAAAAGCATTTTTCATCTCCTTCATTTTATATATTTTCTATCCTCCTGATTAAACTATAAACTTTTTTTTTCGCTAAATCAAATTTTTTTTCACAAAAATATACCTTTTCAGCAAGAGAAAGAAGAGCTAAAATACTTATAACCTCAAAATCAGGAGTCACAGTACTCTTTTCACTTTCAAGAAGGATGTTATTGACTATATTCACAACATTTTTTAAATCCTCATCAGATAAATCTGTTCTTACTTCATATTTTTTACCTCTTATCACAACTTCCCTTATCCTTTCCAATTTAACTCTCTATCTCTTTTATCTTATTAACAAGACTCTCAATCCTTGCAAGAACAGTATTCAATTTTTCCTTTAATTCAGCATTTTCCTTTTCAAGATGCTGAACCTTCTCCTTATAATCTTTAAATTCTTTAAGTTTTAAAATAAGTTCCTCAATTTTGTTTTCAAGCATAATCAAAATTTCATCCATCCAGTTCCTCCTTAAACCCAAAGGGGGAATAGAACCCTATCCCCTTAACCTATATCCTGTTTTTTCTTCTATATATTTTACTATTTTTTCTACCTCTTTGTCCACATCCCTTTCAGTTAGAGTTTTATCCATACTTCTGAAAAATACTCTGAAAGTAAAATTTTTTTCTCCTTCCTTTAAGGGCTTCCCTTTATAAACATCAAAAAGAATAAACCTTTCAATTAAAGTTTCACTTTTTAACTCCTTTAAAGCCTTGATTAATTCCTGAGCTTTTATTTCTTCTGAACCAACAAAAGAAAGATCCCTCGAAAGAGAAGGATATAAAGGAAGTGGTTTAAAAACTAAAGTATCCTTTAACTTTATTTTATCAAGGGAAATTTCAGAATAAACACTTTGGGCTTTTAAATCATAATATTTTAAAATTTCCTCCTTTACCTCTCCTATAAAGCCTACTTCTTTATCATCTATTATAATTTTTGCACCATACTCAAAAAAGGGAAAATTCTCCTCAATAAAATACAAACTGTCCTCAAAATTCTCAAAAAAACTTTCTAAAATTCCCTTTAATTCAAAATAGGGTTCAACTTCTTTACCTTTTAACCAGTTTTCCTCCTTTACATCTGCTAAAAGTAAACCCAGTTTCTTTTCTTCACTATAATCTTCATAAAAAACCTTACCTATTTCAAAAAGTTTCTGAATTTTCTCATTTTTTCTTAAATTGTTTTTTAAGGAAAAAAGAAGAGAGGGTAAAAGAGAAGGTCTTAAAACAGAAAATCTTTCAGAAAGGGGATTTTTTATTTTTAAATATTTTTCAGAAAATAAATTTGCCTCCTTTTCTTCAATTAAAGAAATATTGACACATTCAAGAAATCCCTCACCTTTAAAATGCTCCCTTATCCTGTCCTCTGTAACATCTCTTTTTCCTACAAAGGAAGAAACTTCTTCTGCCTCTGATTTAAAATTTTCATAACCATAAATTCTTGCAACCTCTTCTATCAAATCTTCCTCAATCTCAATATCCCTTCTGAAACTTGGAATCTCTGCCTCTAAAATACCATTATTTAAATTAGATTTTATATAGAGCCTTTCAAGAATTTCTTTTGATTTTTCAAGAGAAAATTCATTCCCAAGAATTTTTTTTAATTTTTCCTCTTTTAAAAAAACTTTTTTCTTTTTATATTCCTTTTTTATAACATCAATAGGTTTAAAGGGAATACCACCTGATGTTTCAAGAATTAAATCCCTTAATCTACAAGCTGCGTAATAAACCATTTCAAAATCAGCACCCCTTTCAAACCTGTAAGAGGATTCTGTCTGAATATTAAGTTTTTTACCTGTTTTTCTTATATTTATCTTTTCAAAAAAGGCACTCTCACATAAAATATCTCTTGTATCTTCCCTTACTCCTGATTCTTCACCACCTATTACACCTGCAATTGCAAGGGGCTTTTCTTTATCAGCAATAACCATAACCTCTTCATCCAGTTCCCTCAATTTTGAATCAAGACATAAAATTTTCTCTCCCCTTTTAGCATTTCTTACTATAATTTTTTCTCTAATTTTATTTAAATCAAAAGCATGTAAGGGGTGACCTGTCTCAAGCATCACATAGTTTGTAGCATCAACAACTGAATTTATTGCTCTTATTCCACATAAATTTAACCTGTATTTTATTTTTGAAGGACTTTCCTTTACTTTTATATCTTTAATAATTAAACCCACATATCTATCACATGGAGCATTTTCTTCAATTTCAATTTTAAAATTTATTTCCTCTTCTTTAATTTTCTTAATTTCAGGTATTTTTAATTCAAGATTTAAATACGCAGAAAGATCTCTTGCAATTCCAATTACAGAAAGTAAATCAGGTCTATTTGGGTAAATTTCAAGGTCATAAATGTAATCATTTAATCCAAGAATTTCTAAAGGGTCATCCTCTAAACTTACCTTTTCATCAAGAAAAATAACTGTTTCACTTTTATCAGCAAGAGAAAGTTCCTCCTCTGAAACAATTGTGCCATGAGATTCTTCTCCTCCTATAATTTTTTCTTCAACAATATAATCTTTCAGGAGAGTTCCTTTTGGTGCAAAGATAACTTTTTTACCTTTTTCAAGGAGAGGGGCTCCTGAAATTGTTTTAAAGTTTCCCTTTTTTGTTCTTAAATTTAAAACAAAAAGATTATCTTTCTTTTTATGCTTCTCAATACCTTCAATTATTGCAACCATTAAATTTTCTTTTCCTTTTCTAAAATCAGTGAACTCTTCAACAGGCATTCCGAGTTTTCCAAAAATTTCTAAAAGCTCCTTTGGAGAAATATTTAAATCAACATATTCTTTTAACCAATTATATGTTACCTTCATATTGAAAATTGCTTTAGAAAACTTCTTTCATTTTCATAGAAAAGTCTTATATCAGGTATTTTGTATTTAACCATAACAAGTCTTTCAACACCCATTCCAAAAGCGTATCCATTCCACTCTTCAGGATCAATGTTACAATTTTTTAAAACATTCGGGTGAACCATTCCGCAACCTGCAATTTCAAGAAATCTTTTTCCTTCACCTGTATCCCACAATATGGAAACTTCAGCAGAGGGCTCTGTAAAGGGAAAGTAAGATGGTTCAAATTTTATTTCAAGATCCTTCTTTTCAAAATATTCTTTCAGAAATAGCTCAACTGTTCCCTTTAAATTTGAAAAGCTTACATTTTTATTAATGTAAAGCCCTTCCACCTGATGGAATACAGGAGAATGGGAAGCATCAAAGTTATCACGTCTATAGACCCTACCAGGTGCTATTATTCTTATTGGAGGTTTTTTTCTTAACATTACCCTTATTTGAATTGGTGAGGTGTGGGTTCTTAATAAAAATCCTTTTCTTTCAAGAAAAAGGGTTGCCTGCATATCCCTTGCAGGATGCCACTCAGGAATGTTTAATGCTTCAAAATTATTAAACTCAGTCTCAATCTCAGGACCAGTTTCTACTTCAAAGGAAAGTCCAACAAAAATTTCCTCTATTCTTTTAATTTCCTCTTTTAAAATATGTAAAAAACCTCTCTTTTTTAATAAACCCGGTAAAGTTGGGTCTATATCCTTTTTCTTTTTAATCTCAAATTCTTTTTTTCTTAACTCTATTTCCTTTTCAATAAAATCTTTTACTTCATTTAATAACTTTCCCCATTCCTTTCTCTTTTCAGGCTCAACATCTTTTAGTTTTTCAAAGGATTCTTTTAAAATTCCCTTTCTGCCAAGATATTTAATTCTTATTTCTTCTAAATCCTCTTTATTTTTTACTCTTTCTAAATCTCTTTTAACTTCTTCTTTGAGTTTTTCAATTTCCATCAACCTGCCATAGCTTTTTCAACAATCTCTTTAAAACTTTCTGGCTCATTAACTGCAAGATAGGCTAACATTTTTCTATTTAATAAAATACCCTTCTCTTTTAAATTGTGAATAAAATCACTGTATTTAACACCAAGATTTCTGCAAGCTGCATTTATTCTTGCTATCCACAGTCTCCTAAATTCTCTCTTTTTCTCTTTTCTGTGTCTGTAAGCATATCTTAAGGATTTTAAAACTGCCTCATTAGCCTTTCTAAAGGTTTTACTTTTTTGTCCGTAATAACCTTTTGCCATTTCCCTTATTTTTTTATGTCTTCTCCTTGTTTTAGGTCCGCTTTTAACTCGCATTTTTTACCTCCTTTTGGCTAAATATTTTTAAAATTAAAGTTTAAGAGTTTATTATATCTTATTTTTTTATTTATTTCAAATTTTTTTTGAACTTATAATAATAAGCAAAAATGAGAAAAATTTTTTCAAAAAGACCTTTTTTTTCTTTTTCTCTATCTGGTGGCGGTGCAAGGGGTTTAGTTCATATTGGTTTTTTAAAGGCAATGGAAGAAGAAGGTATAAAACCCGAATGTATTGGGGGAACAAGTATTGGAGGAATTATAGGAATTCTTTACTCTTATAAACTTTCTTGGAAATTTGTTTATGATAAAATAAAAGAAAGCATTGAAAGGGGAATTCTAAAAAAACTTGGTTTTGATGTTTTTACAAGGGAAGAAAAGAATATTTTTAAGAGAATACATGATGCCATAGTTGAAAGAATAAATCTTGCAAAAGCTTTTTTATCAGAATCAGTTATCCCCTTTAAAGAGACCTATGAAGCAGCAGAAGAAATTTTCGGGGATCTAAGATTTGAAGATTTAAAAATAAAAACTTTTGTTACCTCCTTTGACCTTGTTAAAGGAGAATACATTTATATAGATAAAGGTTTTATAAAGGATGCAGTAATTGCAACATCAGCAATTCCTGGATTTTTGCCACCTCTTAAAAAGGAAGGAAGAATTTTAGTTGATGGTGGTGTAATCTCAAATTCACCAGTATATTTTTTGAAAAAATTATATAATCCAAGGTTTATAATAATTTCACGAGTTAAAAATGAAATTGAACCCAAAAAAGATTTTAGAGGTGGTTATGAATTCTACCAGAGAATTTTACAGTTTCACAGGGTTTATTTTGAAGAAAGAGAAATTAAAGAATCCGATTTTCTTATTACCTTTGATACACAGAATTTATCCTGGGCTGATTTTGATAAAATAGACGAATTTGTTGAAAAGGGCTATTTAATAACAAAAGCCAATATAAATAAAATAAAAAGAAAAATTTTAAAAAAGAAAATTTTATTCTGGACCTCTTAAATCAATATAATTAAATTTTTAAAGGTTCTATTCCTTTCTAAAAAAACTAATTAATATGGATTTTGAACTTAAAGAAGAACATAAAATGATAAGGGATATGGTTAGAGATTTTGTTAAAAATGAGATAGAACCAATTGCCAATAAGATTGACGAAGAAGAAATTTTTCCAGAAGAAAATATAAAAAAAATGGGGGAACTGGGATTAATGGGAATGGAAATACCTGAAGAATACGGTGGTGCTGGAATGGATTCATTATCCTATGCAATTGCTGTAGAGGAAATATCAAGGGTTTGTCCAGCTCATGGAGTTATTATGTCTGTTAATAATTCCCTTTTCTGTTATGGAATTTATAAATTTGGAACAGATGAACAGAAAAAGAAAATTTTACCTATAATAGCAAGAGGTGAGAGAATTGGAGCCTTTTCCTTAACTGAGCCTCATGCAGGAAGTGATGCTTCAAATTTAAAAACAAGAGCAATAAAAAAAGGGAATGAATATGTAATTAATGGGAAAAAAGTATGGGTTACAAACGGTTCTCATGCTAAATATATTTTACTTTTTGCTGTTACTGAACCTGAAAAAAAACATCATGGGATAACATGTTTTATTGTAGATACTGAAAAAAAGGGAATTATAAAATCACCGCCTGAAAAAAAACTCGGTATAAGGGCAGCTTACTCCTGTGAATTAACCTTTGAGGATTATGTAATTACTGAAGATATGAGGCTCGGTAATGAAGGAGAGGGTTTTAAAATTGCGATGAGTGTTTTAGATGCTGGAAGAATAGGAATAGCAGCTCAGGCAGTTGGAATTGCTCAAGGTGCTTTTGAACATGCAGTTAAATTTTCCTTTGAGAGGGAAACATTTGGTAAAAAGCTTTATGAGCATCAAGCAATTCAGTTTTATCTTGCCGAAATGAGAACAAGGATTGAGGCAGCAAGGCTTTTAACTTATAAAGCAGCCTATTTAAAACAAATGGGGGAAAGATTTTCTGAGTGGTCATCAATGGCTAAACTTTACGCATCAGAAACAGCAATGTGGGTTACAGATAAAGCTCTTCAGATTCATGGGTCTCTGGGTTATTCAAGGGAACATGATATTCAGAGGTTATTCAGGGCTGCAAAGGTTACTGAGATTTATGAAGGAACAAGCGAAATACAGAAAATTGTGATAGCAAGAAATATAATAAATGAAATGAAAAATTTTTATGAAAAGGTTTAAAATTAAAAAATGATTGAAGAAATTTACGAAATTATACTTGATCACTATAAGAACCCCAGAAATTATGGAGAAATTGTAAAGCCTGATATAGAATACGAAGGGGGCAATCCCTATTGTGGTGATGAAATAAAAATGCAGTTTAAGATAAGAGATGGTGTTATTGAGGATGTAAAGTTTAAAGGAAGGGGTTGTGCAATTTCTCAAGCTGCTGCTTCTATTCTTACAGAATATATAAAAGGCAAAAAAATTGAAGAACTGAAAAATTATACAAAAGAGGAACATTTAAAAAGCATTGGAATTGAACTTTCTCCTGTAAGGATGAAATGTGCTCTTTTATCTTACGAAATACTTAAAATTGCCCTCTTTGGTGAAGGGGAAATAGGAAAATAATCTTTTTAAAATTCTTTAAAGGGAGGCATAAAATATGAAGTTCTTAATTTCACTTATTTTTTCTATAAAGGGAGAAACAAACACTTTTTCAATTGTGGCTATGGATCCTGAGACAGAGGAATGGGGAATTGCTGTTGCTTCAAGAGTTTTTGATGTAGGGTATATTGTGCCATGGCTTGAGGCAAATGTAGGTGCTGTTGCTACCCAGGCCCTTTCTAATCCCTATTTTGGTCCATGGGCACTTGAACTTTTAAGAAAAGGTAAAAAGGCTGATGAAGTTTTAAAAATAATTCTTGAAAGAGATACTTCACCTCAGGATAGACAAGTTGGAATTGTTGATAGATGGGGAAATTCTGCTTCTTTTACAGGTAAATCAACAATATTCTGGGCAGGTCACAAAAATAAAATGTATGTTGCTGTTCAGGGTAATATTCTTGTAAGTGAAAAAGTTATTGATACAATGCTCATTGTTTTTGAAAACACAAAGGGGTTACCACTTGCTGAAAGGCTTCTTTTAGCTCTTGAGGCTGGTGAAGCAAAAGGAGGAGATAAAAGAGGTAAACAATCTGCTGCTTTGTATGTTGTAAGGAAAAGGGGTGGATATGAGGGTGTTGATAATAGGCTCCTTGATTTAAAAGTTGTTGATAATCCTGAGCCAGTTAAGGAACTTAAAAGGCAGTATGAAATGTGGCAATTTGTTTTTCTTGCTCCTGCTTATTTAAGGCTTTCTAAGGAAGAAAAGAAAAAGGAAAGGATTTTTCTTGAAAGAGCACATGAACTTTTAAAGAAGGCATTAAAAAGTGATATTAAATCTCCAGAAGTTTACAATTCTCTTGCCTGGGAATTTGCTTTGAGAAAGGTTTATCCTGAGGAGACGATAGAACTTGCTAAAAGGGCATTAGAACTTGATCCAGATGACCCGAATATAATGGATACATTAGCAGAGGCATATTTTGCAGCAGGTGATTATGAGAAGGCAATTTACTGGGAAAAGAAAGCCCTTGAAAAAGAACCCGAAAATGAATTTTTTAAAAAACAATTAAAAAAGTTTGAAAAAAGGAGAAAGTAAGGTCTTAATTTTGCTCTGTTTTATAGAAACTTGATTTTTTGAAAAAAAAAGTATAATTTATTATGAGGGGTTCAGGATTTAATAAAATGGTATTTATTATTTATACTATTATGATTTTTTATTTTTGTGGAACGAAAAAAGAAGGGGCAGAGCAAGGTCCAGGAAATGGTGTGTGGCACATAATAGGAGCTCCATCAAGGGATCACACTCATACTATTGATGTAAGTTTACCTGCAATTTTAGATACACCATACACTCCTTTTTTGATATATGCTGGTTTTGATACTGCGAAACTTGACACAGCTATAAGGAAAAAAAGGGAGGATGATGAATGATAAATTTTTTACTTTTATTCACCTTGTTAAAACATTCCCTCTCTCTAAGAGGGGGAATTTTTGAAAGAAAAAAAGAGTATTATAAAGAAGAAGAAATACTCTTCTACGCTGTATTAAAGAATATCTCCGAAAATCCTGTTACCATATTTTTGCCGTGGATGTGGTCTTACTTACCCCTTCCAAACTTTACCTGTATATGGTTAGATATCTATGATGAAGATGGAAAAATTGTTTTTGATCCATCTATTGAGTATTTTAGACCCTTCATGCCCAAACCTAATGAAAAATCTGCCGGAGCCTGGAAGTGGGTGAATAACTTTAAATACACTTTAATGCCTAAGGATTCTGTTTTCATTTTTGGGAGTTCCAAAGATCTCGTTTTTAATTTTAAAAAAACATACTACTTCAAAAGAATTATTTTAGTAACAGAAGATAAAAATCTTTCATACTGGGGATTTCATGTTGAGGATTTAGAGTATGAGGTAAACGATACCATAAGGTTTAAAAGTATAGAAGACCCTGAACTTAGTAAAATTGTTAGAATACTTTCCTTTGGTCTATGGATAGAAGGTAAAGGATATTTTAAATACTCAGAATCGGATTTAAAGGAGTTTATAAAAAAATACAGAAAAACAGAATTTCTTCCCCTTTTTTATTATAAACTCTGCGAAATTTATGTAAAGGAAAGAAGAATAAATGAGATTATTTCAATACTTGATACATTATTTACCTATTATCCAAAATCACAGTATACTTTAATAACTTACGGCTACGTTAGTCAAATGGAAGATGAAAAAAGTAAAATTGTTTACGATTATATTGAGAAGAAATATTCAGATAACCCGATCCTTGAAATGGATAGAAAAGATGCAGGAAAAATAATATGGGATAAATTAACAAAAAAAGGAAGGGCAAAATGAATTTTTTACTTTTATTTTTTCTTATATTTACTTTAAAGGATAAAAAAAGGGATATTGTGCCTTATGAATTGAAAAAATTCCATATCAATGAAATATCCCTTACTCCTTACCCATTAATTAAATCTCCTCTCTTTACTGAAAATAAGGACTATTTAAAAATATTAAAAAATCCACAAGCAAAACTTACTCCCATTCCACTTGTTACAGAGCCACAGAGAATTGACAAATTCTGCAAGGAAATTGCTTGCCAGATTTATAAAGGATGTGAATTCTTTTTTCTCCCCTATAATATCTGTGTAATTGAAACACCGGTAGGGAAAATGATTTTTGTAACAGATTATAAAGTAAGAATCTGCTTCACTTTTGAAGGAGCGGAAGATATTGGATGGTTTGGAGAATCTGGAACACAGCCCCACCAGTTTAAAGGAAATATAGACATTGATGGTAAATTCCCCTATTTTTATATATCTGACCCCGGAAACGGGAGAATATCAATGTGGGAAATAAAAATTTTAGAAATCCCTGTATCCTGGGGAAAAATTAAAATACCGGTTCCTTATTTCCTTAAAACTTTTGGGGAAGGTATATTGATAACACCATGGGGTATTGATTACTCTGATAATGGAACACCAGAAATTCAGGAAGATGATAAACTTTTTGTAACTGATATGTCTAAAAGAAAAATATTTAAATTCACATATGATGGAATAGTTGTTGATTCCTTTGGAAAATATGGATATGTATGTGGATCTCCAAGGAGATGGGGAGAAATGTTATTTTTTGTAGCACCACAGGATGTTGTTGTGGGAAAAGAAAACGGTGTAAATAATAATATAATATATGTATCTGACCCGGGAAATGGGAGAATTGTAATGTTTAAAGACTCATCAGGTGTAAAAAAAATTATAAATTCCTTCAATTTTTTTGAAAAAAGAAGAAGAATAGGTAAAAGGCACGGGCTTCCTTTTATGATTGATGTTGATGATGCAGGATTTGTGTATGCATCAGTTAGACACGATAAAATAATTAAATTTTATCCTGATTTAAGTGATACTGTATGGACATATGGAGAAAATGGAATAGGACTGGGGAAATTTGACTATTTAACAGGAATCCATATTTATAAAGATAAACTGTTTGCAGCGGAAAAATGGGGTCCAAAATCAGGAATAATGGCTTTTCAGATAGGAGAAATAACTGATAACATACCCCCTGAATGTAAAATTATATCACCTCCTGATAGCACATTTGTAAATGGAAAAATAAAAATATGCGGAAGAGTAAAGGATAATTCCTATCTAAAATACTATTACATATGGATAAAAAATACTAAGGATTCTTTAGTTTATGCATCATTTGGAACACAAGAAAAAATAAATGAACCACTTGCAATTTTTAATGCTGACTCAGTTGAAGAAGGATTATATAAAATCATTCTTATAGCAAGTGATTTTTCCAATAACATTTCTACCGATGAAATCCTTATATATGCTGGTGAACCAAAACCAGTGCTTAAAATTGGTGAAAAAGGACTTAATCCTTCACAATTAAGACTCCCATGTGATGTAGCAGTTGATTCTCAATTCATATATATTGCTGACTCTCAAAATGACAGAGTTCAGAAATTCAATAAATATGGCAATTTTATTTTAACATTTGGAAAACACGGAAAAAATAAAGGTGAATTCATTCAACCCGATTTCATATCTTATTACAAAAATAAACTCTTTGTATCCGATAGAAATAATTCAAGAATTGAAATTTTCGATTTAGAAGGCAATTACCTTTCTGAATTCGGTGGTCCAAATATATTTAACCAAACTGGTGGTGTTTCTTTTGATAAAAATGGAAATATCTATGTTTCGGATATACATCACCACAGAATAAATGTTTTTGACCAGCAGGGTAATTATATAAGATCATTTGGTGAATATGGAGATACAACTGGAAAACTTAACCAGCCCCACGGTATTTTTGTTCTTGATACTTTAATATACATTGCAAACAGACAGAATAACAGAGTAGAAGTTTTTAATATTAATGGAAAATTTAAAAAAACAATAGGAAAGGAAGGCGTAGAGCGAGGTGAATTCTCTCATCCTTATGATATTGTAATAGATATGGATAGCTCCCTTTATGTCTCAGATCAGCATAATAACAGAATTCAGAAGTTTGATAAATTCGGAAATGTTTTATTAAACATTTATGGAAAGAAATTAGAAAATGGTTTAAAACAGCCCAAGGGTTTATCAATAGATAAAAAATTCCTTTATGTAACTGATACATATAATGATAGAGTAGTTCTTTTCCCTCTCAAAATAGGATACAGTATTGATAGTCTTGCCAAATATGATGTAAAACCGGGTGATATGATAATCGTATACGAAGATGGAAAAATTTATTTTGTATTAAATATTCAAGAGGAAAAAGGTATTAAAAGATTAGGCGGTATTACAAAAAGTTTTGTTGAACTTAGCATTGTTGATGTTTCAGGAAGAAAAATTGATTATTTAATAAAGGGCTTCTATCCCCCTGGCAAAATCAGAATAAAATTAGATAAAAAAATTCCTTCGGGTGCTTATTTTATAGAGGGCAAAATATCACAAAATAAAATAAGAAAAAAATTTGTATTTTTGAAATAAAGAAATACTGCTGAAGCAAAAAATTTTCTTTATCCATTAATCTTTTATAACTATATCATATTTTAATGCTCACTTAGATTTAATTTTTTTAAAAGCAAGAAATCAAAAGGGAGAAAAAAATACTTTTTCGATTGTGTAGAATACCATAACAATAGACATTTTCTCTTAAAATCTTTTGCATTTTTCACCTCAATTTCCTCATTCTTCAGTTAATTGAATTTTTTGCCCAAGATAAGAAAATTTATTAGGGTTAATTTTGAAGATGAAGTTTGCGTCTACCTTGTCAATTCTGTATAAAAACCACCACTACACTTTTTTTATCTAACTTTTCCAATTTTCTTCGCAGAGCTCCTTTTTTCTTTGTTCAATCTTAATTTATCTAATAAATTTTAAAAAGGTAAAAAATATTAAAGTCATAACGCTTATTTGCCCTACCCAGAATATAAACATCCATTTTATTATGTTCGCATAAGTTTTTGAAATTTTTTCATTAAATTCAACTCTTAATTTTGAAATCTCCTCAGTAATTCTTTTATCAATTTTTGCAGTTTCCTCAGTTATCCTTTTATCAAGTCTTGCGATATCTTCGGCTCTTAATTTATTAATCTCTTCAGTTAATCTTCTTTCATATTTTTCAGTTTGTAACTCAATTAGATCAATTTTCAGTTTTTCATTAGAAGCATTTAAAAGTTCAATTAATGCATCAACTCCATCTTCCCCAAGTTTTTCCCTTAATACCTTTGGAACAGTTATTATTTTCATATTTTAAATTATAAAAAAAAAATACGAAAAATTCAAATATCTGCAGAATAACATAACAATATTGAATTTTTCTGGCTCAATAAGATTAAAAGGAGCGAATTCTTGCGCACCCTAAAGGTTGCGGCTACCATAAAATTATAAAACCTTTGTTTTTTTGAAAATTAAGGGTGAAAGAGATATGAGGCATAATAGAAACAATATTCTAAAAATGTTGTTACTTTATACCATAAAAGGTGTGACTGCCAAGCAGAAGATTTTCAAAAAAATGGTAGGCGCAGGCTTTAGCCTGCGGAATATAACACACCCTAAAGGATGCGGCTACCATAAAATTATAGAATATGGTAATAAATGTTAAAAATTTTCAAAAAAATGGTAATTTTTACCGATATTGAATACCTCCTCTACTTTAACCTTTCTCCATATTTTTCATAAAAACCATATAATCTTAATCTTTTTAACCTCTATCTCACCATATATCTTTTCTATTTCTTCCAAATTATAACAGGACAATTTAAATTATTTTATTATCTCTTCAAAATTTTTCAGAGTGTTATTATTTAATTTTTATCCAGAATTCTGTTGAAGAAGGACCTTCTTCTAAAATTATGTATTTTGACTTTATGTGTTTTAATATTATACCTTCATTACCTTTTTCCTTTGCCTCTTTTAAATACTTAAAAATATCATCTTTACAAATTATTTTTTTATACTCAATCAATTTAAAGGGAGGTAAAAAATCTATACTTTCAAGAACTTTCTTCCTTTCCATCAATTCCTTATCATAAACTTTTTCACCTTTATAAAATAAAATATCAAAAACATAAATCAAAGGCTTTCCACCTTTTTTTGTAAATAATGAGGGAATAAACCTTCTCCCCCTTTCATCATAAAGCTCACTATCAAGTATTGTGCCAGGAGGTAAAAACTTTTCGGCAATTTCAATAAGATAATTAAGTCTAAAAGTCCAGTTAGGATTTTTTTCAAGTCTTCTACCCCAGAACTCAATTTTCCCATTCAAATACCTCAAAACCTGCATTCTCCATCCATCTATTTTAGGCTCACATATAAAATTTTGATAATCAAGTTTTTCTCCAAAATATGGTATTGGCTGCATAAGATAAACTGGCTTTATTTCCATAATTTAAAGAAATTAACTGAATTAAAAATTTATTTTATTTGTAAATTTAACTTTTTTTGTATCAAGAGAACTTTCATCAACTATGCAATACTTATATTTTCCTTTAAGGGACGGCAGTTTATAAATAGCATCAAATAAAAGATTCTCAATAAAAATCTTTAAACCCCTTGCACCCATACCCAGTTTTTTTGCTCTCCTTGCTATTTCTCTTTTTAAACTGTCTTTAAAAATAAGTTTTATACCTTCACTCTCAAAAATCTTTTCATACTGCTTTAAAATAGCATTCTCTGGCTCATCAAGAATCCTATAAAGCTCATCCTCTGTTAGCTCATTTAAAGTAATAATGATGGGCAATCTACCTACAAATTCAGGAATAAAACCATATTCAATTATATCATCAGGTAAAATATCAAAATACCTTTCATTATCATCCTCTTCTTTCTTTATAAAACCAAGAAAACTTTTTGACCTCCTATTTTCAATTATTTTATCAAGTCCAACAAATGTTCCTCCACATATAAACAAAATACCCGTGGTATCCATAGGAATAAAAGCCTGCTCAGGGTGTTTTCTACCTCCCTGGGGTGGAACATTCGCAATTGTTCCTTCAAGGATTCTCAAAAGAGCCTGTTGAACACCTTCACCCCCCACATCCCTTGTTATTGAGGGTGAATCCCCTTTTCTTGCAATTTTATCTATTTCATCAATATAAATAATACCCCTTTCAGCCTTTCTTATTTCAAAATCTGCTGCCTGCAATAATCTCAAAAGGATATTTTCTACATCCTCCCCAACATAACCAGCCTCTGTTAAAGGAGTTGCATCAACATGAGCAAAAGGAACAGAAAGAATTTTTGCAAGAGTTTTTGCAAGAAGAGTTTTACCTGTTCCTGTTGGTCCTATTAAAAGAACATTACTCTTTTCAATATTTTTATCATTTAAAACTATCCTCTTATAATGCTGATAAACAGAAACAGATAAAATCTTTTTTGCCCTTTCATGCCCTACAACATATTTATCAAGTTCTCTTTTTATTTCTTGAGGGCTTGGTATTGAAAAATAAAAATCTGTCTTTATGCTTTTATCCTTTTCCTCCTCAAACATCAGTTCATAACAGAATTTAACACAGTCATCACAAATAAAAGCACCTGCCCCTGAAAAGAGCCTTCTTGCCTGTGCCTCTGCTCTTCCACAGAAAGAACATCTAATTTCCTTCTCTGGAATTAACCTTTTCTCCCTCATTTCAATTCTTTTCTTGAAGTTATAATCTCATCTACAAGACCATAATTAAGTGCTTCCTGCGGTGACATAAAATAATTTCTATCAGTATCCTTTTCTATTTTTTCCTTTGGCTGGCCTGTATGTTTTGCAAGAATTTCATTTAACATATCCCTCATCCTCATTATTTCCTCTGCATGAATTTTAATATCAATTGCCTGTCCCTGAACACCACCAAAGGGCTGATGAATCATAATTCTTGAGTGGGGTAAGGCATACCTTTTACCCTTTGTTCCTGCTGCAAGTAAAACTGCTGCCATACTTGCTGCCATTCCTATGCATATTGTATTAACATCAGGTCTTATATACTGAATTGTATCATAAATAGCAAGACCGGATGTTATATAACCACCGGGTGAATTTATGTAAAGATATATATCTTTCTTTGGATTTTCTGCTTCAAGATACAGAAGCTGAGCAATTACAAGATTTGCCACCTGGTCATCTATGGGCATACCAAGAAAAACAATCCTGTCCTTTAAAAGACGGGAATAAATATCGTATGCCCTTTCATATCTACCTGTTTGTTCTATAACAAAAGGTATTGTTTGGTTTTTCATTCTATTATTACCTCCATTTTAACATTATTTTTTAAAAACTCCATAGCTCTTTTTCTTTTAATTGAATATTCAATCTCAATAAGAGCGTTTCTTTCTTCAAGTCTTTTTTTAAGAACTTCGTAATCCATCCTGTAATCTCTTGCAAGTCTCTTTATCTCTTCCTCTACCTCTTCCTCTTTTACCTCAATTTTGAGCTGCTCTGCAAGCCTTTCAAGAAGTAACCTTCTTCTAATCTTTTCCTCAGCAACTTTATAAAATTCCTCAAATCTCTCATTCACTTCTTCTTCCTTTAATCCATACCTTGAAATAATTCCTCTTAATTCCTCTTCTACATAATATCTTGGAACAGGAACCGGATTTATCCTTGAAAGTTCTTCAAGTATTTTATTTTCAAACTCTTCTTCAGCTTCTTTTTTTAGATCTTCAGCAATTTCCTCCCCTATTTTTTTCTTAAAATCCTCAAGACTTTCCATTTCAAACATCTTTGCAAATTCATCATCAATAGGCGGTAGTATTATTTCTTTAACAGAAAGAATATTCCCCTCGTATATAAAAGTTCCGTTTTTTTCGTTTCGTGCCACCTTAAAAGGTTCCCCTCTCTTTTTACCCTCAAGCTCTTTATAAAATTCTTCTGGAATATTTCCCCTTACAAACTTTAAAGATTCTGTTTTATCCTTTAAAATCTCCCTACCTGAAATATCCTTAACATTATATTTCAATACAATAAAATCACCTTCTTTAACTCCTTCCTCTTTATCTCTTAACTCAGCAAGAGACTCCTGGTATCTCTTTAATCTTTTTTCTATTTCATCTGGTGAGGCTCTTTTAATCCTTTTTTGAACTTTAATATTTTCAAACCCTCTAACATCAAAAGATGGAAGAATTTCAAAAGAAACGGTAATTTCAAATCCATCTCCAGAAATCTTTTTATCCTTTATATAAATAGGTGAAGCAAGTTTTGAATTCTCTTTTTTTACCTCCTCTAAAACCTTTTCCCTTATATATTCCTCTAAACTATCTTCTTCTATTTCCTTTTTATATTTTGCCTTTACAATTTCAATAGGAGCCTTTCCAGGTCTGAAACCCTGAATTTTTACATTTTTCTGATACTCTTTTGAGATCCTTTCAATAAGAGGAGAAATTTCCTCTTTTTTTACCGTGAAGGTTAAAGTTTTTTCTGTTTCCATTTAAAATTATTGAGTAAAATTGGAAGTTTTTTCAAACCACTCTTTAAATTTTTTTACACCCTGCACTATTGCCTTTGTAATATTTTTCTGATATTTCTCATCTTTCAAAAGTTTTTCATCAGAAGGTGTTGTTATAAAACCCATCTCAACAAGAACAGCAGGTGAATAACATCCATTCAATACATAAAAACCTGCCTGCTTGACACCCCTATCTTGTATATTCAATTCCTTGGAAATTGATTTCTGCAATACCTCTGCAAGTTTCTGAGATTCATACAAATATTCAGTTTGAGCCATATCCATAAGAATAGCCTCAATAATACCATCCGGAACCTTTTCATTAGGATACTCGTATTTCAAAGAGGCATTTTCAAGAGCAGCAACAGCTCTTTCCCAATCAGTCTTTGCCTCTGAAAGAAAATAAACTTCAACTCCATTTGAGGTTTCAGTAACTTTCGGTGAAGCATTACAGTGAAGGGAAATAAAAAGATCAGCACCTATTTTATTTGCAAATTTTGTTCTATCAGAAAGAGTTATAAAAGTGTCTTCTTCCCTTGTCAGAAAAACCTCAAAACCCTCTTTTTTAAGTTCCTCTTTTAAAAATTTTGCTACCTTTAAATTAATATCCTTTTCCTTTGTTCCTTTCTTACTTACCGCTCCGTAATCTCTCCCTCCGTGACCAGGATCTATTACAATTTTTTTTATATCTCTCAGTTTTTTATTTTCAGAAATTGGCTTAGGTTTTTCTCTTTTTTCCTCAGCCTTAAATAAACTATCAGGAACATTTCCCCTTAAAATTAATCTAAAATAGTCTCTTTTGTTTTCTATTCTATAATTTTTACAAAGGAAACTTAATTCAAGAAGAATCAAAGCATCACTTTCAATTTTCTTTATTTCAATACCCTTTAAAATTGGATTACTCAATTTTGAAGAAAAGGGAAAAAGGGAATCTATATCCTTTATTTTAATTTCTAATTTAAGATCTTTTAAAAATTTTTCATATCTTAGAGGACCTTTTACATCAAAGGTAATATAAACTGTATCCTTTTTTTGAACTATTTCAGGTGGGTTTAAAAGTATATTTATAAATATTAAAAACATCATCTTAACATCTCCCTTTTTAATTCCCTTTCCATTTCCCTCTTCTTAATTAATTCCTTTTTTTCATATTTTCTCTTCTTTCTCGCAAGTGCTATTTCTATTTTAGCCCATTTCCCTTTAAAAAAAACCCTTAAAGGGATTAAAACAAGTCCTTTTTCTTTCCATTTACCAATCAACCTTTTAATCTCCCTTTTTGTAAGTAAAAGTTTCTTTTTTCTATCAGGATCAGGAAAAAATTTAAAAGCAGGTGGATAGGGTGATATATGAAATTTATATATATAGGCTTCCCCATTTTCAATTTTTACATAAGCATCTTTTATAGAAGCCCTTCCATCCCTTAAAGATTTCACCTCAGCTCCTTTTAAAACAATTCCACATATATAGGTATCAAAAATTTCATAATCAGATTTTGCTTTTTTATTAACCAAAATATCTTTTTCTATTATTTTTTTCATCTTAAAGTCAAATATTTATTATAACTTAAAAATTAAAAAAATTAAAGACCTTGAATTTTTAAAAAATTTTCAAAAAAATTATGATAATCTCTACCGGGAAGGGAAATGGTTAAATCCCTTCTTAAACCTATAACAGGAAAATCTTTTGAAAGATACTTTAAAAAAATATTCTGTGAAACTTTACATAAATCTATTACTAAAGTTTTTTTTGTTATCTTTTCAAGAAATAAATCCTCATTTTTTTTATCTAATTTTATAACAAAATAGTCTTTAAAATTCATTTCCATTAAAATTTTTTCAATTTCTTTATCCTCACCATCATGTATAACTATTACTTTATCAAAGTTTTTAAGACTTAAAGGTAAAGAAATAAATTTTTTTTCCGGTTTTAGCTTAAATATTCTTAAAAATAATTTTCTTAAAAATTTTTTTAAATTTTTCATCAAAATTCAAAAAATAAACCTAACTTCAAATAATTTAAAAAAATTTTCCCATCATAAAGTGACTTTATTCCCAGAAAGGGAAAAATTTCCTTTTTTAAAGTTATTAAAAAATTAAAGGAAGAAAAGTAACCTTTTTCAATCAGATTTTTTTTCTCTCTGACACCATAAACAAATCCGGGATGAAGAGAAATATTTAATAGATTCTTAATTAAAAATTTAATAAAAAATCCCCCCTCATAATTTTTAACAAAAATATCTGAACCAGAATAAACCTCAATCTCAGAATAATCAAAATAAAAATTAAATTTTTTTATTCCATATATAAAAACAAATTCCCTACCAATTCCTGGTTTTTCATTTGGTTTTGAAAGGGGAAAAAGTAAATTGGTATAAAAATAAAAGGAAAATAAAAATATAATCATGATTTAAATATATTTTTTACAACAAAGAATAAATTTGCAGGTCTTTCTCCGAGTCTTCTCATAAAATAAGGGAACCAGTCCTTTCCAAAAGGCACATAAACCCTCACTTTAAAACCGTCCCTTACAATTTTTTCCTGCAAATCCCTTCTTATTCCATATAACATCTGAAATTCAAATTTAGAGGGAGAAATATTATTCTTCTTAACAAGTTCATAAGTGAAATTTATAAGCTTTTCATCATGAGTAGCAACACAGGGGTATGTCCCTTTTTCAATTGATTCCTTTGAAAAAAGTATTAAAAGCGCTTTTTTATAATTTTCATCCACATCCCTTTTTTTCTGATAGGCAATTTCCCTTGGCTCTTTATATGCTCCTTTACATAACCTTATTTCTGCTCCCATAGAAGAAAGCCTTTCTAAATCAGAAAGAGTTCTTTTCAAATAACTCTGTATTGCAACACCAACATTTCCAAATTCTTTAAAAACCTTTTCGTAAATATTTATTGTTTTTTCTGTAAAAGGTGAATTTTCCATATCAATACAAACTCTATTTCCCATTTCCTTTGCATATTTAACTATTTCTCTTACAGACTCTAAGGCTAAATTCTCAGAGATTAGAAGTCCCAAATGGGTTAATTTTATGGAGATTGTAGAATCAAGATTTTCCTCCTTTATTATTTTCAAAATATTTTTATAATCATCAATTACAACCTTTATTTTTTTTTCATCAGTTAAACTTTCACCTAATTTATCAAGTGTGCAGGAAATTTTTTTTGAATTCAAATTTTTTACAACATTCACTGCGTCATCAATATTTTCACCGGCAATAAATCTTTCAACGAGTTTTTTTGAAGGAGGAAATCTTTCAATGTAATTTTTTAAATTATCTTTACTGGATAGGTATAGAAAAATTTCTCTGAACAATTTTTTTCCTCCTTTTTAAAATAAATTTTATGAAAAAAAGAATTAATAATTCTCTATCTTTTTAATTTTTTCTTTTAAGTAAAACAAAATTTTCTTCTTTGTAAAGAGTATCAGTAAAAATACTATCAATTAGTTTCTTTAAAATTAATCTTTCTTTAGTATCATAATAATACTCTGCATTACTATAATAAGTGCTAATAATATAAATGTATGTTCTTTCTAACTTATCTTTATCAATAAAATTTTCAATTTTTTTTGCACATATAGGGTTAAAAGAAGGAGAAAGAAAGTTTATCTTTAATCTATCAATATTATAAAAAAAGAAATAGGGATCACTATAGATAAGAACCTCACTTTTATCAGGAATCAGAGAACCTGCTTTTAAGGCGTTAATTTTAAAAGTTTGTGAAGCCTCCAAATCAATTCTTAAGTTGATTAAAAATGCAGAGAAAAAAACGAGAAAATAAATAAAATATAAATAAGGTAAAAAAATTCTTATATTTTTTAAACTCCTGTAAAAAAGCAGTATCAAAAAGGGATAAAAATAAGCAATGTGTCTTGAAAAATGAATTCCAGTAAAAATTGTAAAACTATCAAGAAAAAGAATTAAAAGAAATAAAATAAATAAAAATGTTATTAAAAGATTTTTTTCTTTAAAAAGGTAAAATATAACAAAAAAAAGAAAAAGAGGTGGATAAATTATACTTGAAAGATATTCAGAAATTTTTATATTTAAAATCGGAAAACCTAAAAACATTCCTGCCAAATGTTTAAAAAAAGTTTTAAAACCTTTTATTAACGCAGCATTAAATTCAAGGTTGAAAAAAAGACTCTGAGCTCTTACAGCAAGGGTGGTAAAATAACCTGTTAAAATTTTATTAATTAAAAATGGAAAAATTGAAATTAAAATTAAAGTTAAAATAAAAAAAATATTACCTAATCCTTTATCTTTATAAAACTTATATAATATGTAAAAAGGAAAAAGAATAATTCCCTCTGGTCTTGTTAGGACTAAAAGTAAATAAAAAAGAATAAAAAATTTCTTTTTATCAATAAAATAAAGGGAAAGATAAAAGAAAAGTGTATAAAGGGGAAAATTTAAGGTTAGATAAAAATTAAATGTAAAAGGAACTGATAAAATCAAAAGAATAAATGGAATATTACTTTCTTCTTTGAAAAATTTTCTATAAAAATTTTTAATAACAAAAATTGTTATGATAAAAATAAAAGTATTAAAAACGTATGTATAGAGTATGAAAAGGTCTTTGTTTTTAAAACTCAAAAGATATAAAAGAGCATAAATAAAGGGGTGCAAATAACCTGAAGGGAAATTGGAAAATCCCTCATCAGGGTTCAACTTAAAAAATAAACCTTCTGCAATTTTTATTGAATAAATTGCTTCTGCATAAAGATCAGCAGAAAGAAAGGGAATTGAAATCATAAAAACTTAAATTTTATTATATTCTCTTTTTAAAATCAAAGCATCCTTTTCAAGCACAGGACTCTCACAAATTAAAAATCCTTTCACATCTTTTTCCTTTAAAACCTTTAATACATCCTTATACTTGAATTTTGATTCTTTAAAAATTAAATGTTTCTTTTCTCCTTTTTCTCCGTATTCCATTCCTGAAATATGAATATGCATTCTTTTTAAAGAATCTTTACCCAGTGCCTTTTCATATTCCTCTATAATTTTTAGAAATTCATTATAACCATTTATCTTACCAAGAGACCTTGCATATAGATGTGCAAAATCAAGACAGGGTTCAACTTCACCTTTAAATTCAAGGGAAAGTTCAAGCAATTCTTCAAGATCTGCATATTGTGTTGGTTTTCCCATTGTTTCAGGTCTAAGTCTTACCTTTATATTTTCCTTATCTAATTTTTCAAGAATATTCAATAGTGCTTCTTTTACTTTTTTTCTTACACTTTTTAAATCATCTTCGTGGAGATAAGCGGAATGAAAACATATCTCATAGGCACCCATAAGATAACCTATTTTTGCAGAATCGTATATATATTTCAAACTGTTTTTAAATTTACTCTTTTCTTTTGTATTTAAATTTATCCAGTAAGGAGCATGGATAGATAGAAAAACTTTATTTTCTTCAGCAAGTTTCTTTATCTTTATTGCTCTTTCCTCTTTTATCCTAACACCCTTTACAAACTCAACCTCCATACAATCAAGATTAAGTTCCCTTATTCTTATTATTCCTGATTCTGTGGAGGAATCCTTTGCAGATTCAGGAACTCCAGCAGTTCCTATGAATAATTTTTCATACTCATTTATTAATTTAGCACTCATGAAATATTGAAATATGATAAATAAATAGCGGAAAATTTTTCAAACAATGGAAGAAAAATTTAAAAATTATATAAAGGAAATTCTAAAATTAATTGGTGAAAACCCTGAAAGGGAAGGGCTTAAAGCTACTCCTGAAAGATTTTTAAAAATGCTTATGGAACTTACAGAAGGCTATAGAATTAATCCAGATAAAATTGTTGAAAAGGCTTTATTTTATTCAGATACCCATCAGATGGTTATTGTGAAGGATATTGATTTTGCAAGTTTATGTGAGCATCACCTGATTCCCTTTTTTGGTAAAATTCACATAGGCTTTATTCCTGAAAAAAAACTTATAGGTCTTTCAAAAATACCAAGAATTGTTGAAGTATTTTCAAAGAGATTACAGGTTCAGGAGAGATTAACTGACCAGATTGCTGATTTTCTTTTTAAAAAAATTGAACCAAAAGGTTTTGGAATAGTTGTTGATGCTACTCATTTATGCACAGTTATAAGGGGAGTTAAAAACAAAAGTGCAAAACTTATAACAAGTAAAATGCTTGGAAATTTTAAGGAATCAGAAATTAAAAATGAATTTTTGAATGCGATTAAAGGGTAGCTTTTTATTTCTATCATTTATTTTTTTAATATCAGT